>JAOZMV010000034.1 GCA_029934095.1 Desulfuromusa sp.
GTGAGTGGATTATGAAACTCGATTTTACAAACAAGCGCATTGTGGTTATCGGAGCCGGCCTGAGTGGTCAGGCACTGGTGCGTTTTTTGGTCGAGCGGGGGGCAACAGTTGCCTTGTCGGATTTGCGCCAGCGGGAGCAGATCGAGGGGCTTGCTTCTCTGCAGGGGTTGCCGATTCGGTTTGATCTAGGTGGGCATAGTCTGGAATTATTTGAGCAAGCAGATTTCATTGCTGTCAGTCCCGGGGTCCCGCTGGATTGTGAGCCACTGCGTCTTGCGGCTTCCTGTGGTATCCCTCTGCTTGGAGAAATTGAAATCGCTGCGCAGGAAATCAGTGCACCCATTATTGGCGTCACCGGTACCAACGGAAAATCGACCACCACCAGCCTGATCGGCGAAATTATGCGGGCTTGGGGTAAAAACGCCTTTGTCGGTGGCAACTTGGGGACACCCCTGGTGGATGGGTGTTCCACAGAGATCGATGGGGCGGTTGTTGAACTCTCTTCTTTTCAATTGGAAAGCATCGACAAGTTTCACCCGGCCATTGGCTTACTCCTCAATTTGAGCTCAGATCATCTTGATCGCTATCCCGATTTACAAAGTTATTATCAAGCTAAATTGAGATTATTCCGCAATATGACGGCTGCTGATTTTGTCGTTTTGAACGCAGATGATGCAGAAGTTTGCCGTTTAACGGCTGATCTTGAGGTGACCAAGGTCTGGTTTTCCCGTAGCGGTCGGCAGGTTGAGGGAATGGTGAGATTTGGAGATCGGCTGGTCTGGAATTGGCATGGAGCCGATATTCAATTGCCGCTGACTGAACTGAAACTGTCGGGTGAGCACAACATCGAAAATGCTATGGCCGCAATGATCCCGCCATTGCTGCAAGGCTGTCCAGCTGATCTGGCGTGGCAGGCAGTTTGCTCATTTTCCGGGCTTGAACACCGAATGCAACTGGTGCGGCGACTGCACGGGGTGAGCTGGTACAACGACTCAAAAGGGACCAATGTCGGTAGTGTAATAAAAAGCCTCGCCGGTTTGCCCGGTGAAGTCACTCTGATTGCCGGTGGTAAAGACAAAGGGGGTGATTATACCCTCCTCAGACCGCTGTTGGAGCAAAAGGTCAAATATCTGCTTCTGCTTGGTGAAGCGGCAGAGAAAATGGCTGCAGAGCTGTCAGGAAGTTGTGAAATCCATATGGTTGCGGGAATGGAATCGGCAGTACAGCAAGCTTGCGAAATTACTTCCCCCGGTGGAACAGTACTGCTGTCTCCAGCGTGTTCCAGTTTTGATATGTACCGCAATTATCAGGTGCGTGGGGATGAATTTGAGCGGCTGGTACGAGAACTGCCGGAAGAGGAGATCATATCATGACACTCCGGCGTGATGTTGATACCACTCTACTGTTGTTGACGGTTTCCCTGACTTGTATTGGTGTGGTGATGGTCTACTCTTCATCAGCGATCATGGCGGCAGACCGGTTTCATGACGGCTTCTATTTTTTAAAGAGGCAGCTCCTTTATGCTCTGGTTGGATTTGTGCTAATGGCATTTATGACCTACTTCAATTATAAAAACTGGCGCAAATTAGCGGTCATTTCTCTTCTTGGGAGTATTGTCCTGCTGGCATTGCTGTTTGTTCCCGGGTTAGGTGTTCGGGTTGGAGGGGCCGTGCGCTGGTTGCGTTTACCCGGTTTGACGGTGCAACCGGCAGAACTGGTGAAGTTAACACTGGTTCTCTATCTGGCTCACTCTCTGACCCGCAAAAAGGAAAAAGTTCGTTTACTACTCAAG
The DNA here is from genome assembly GCA_029934095.1 of Desulfuromusa sp. Taxonomy (GTDB): domain Bacteria; phylum Desulfobacterota; class Desulfuromonadia; order Desulfuromonadales; family Geopsychrobacteraceae; genus Desulfuromusa. Next base: position 1,793 of record JAOZMV010000034.1, read on the forward strand.
GGGTATCTCCCCTATATGATCGTGCTCGCAGTGTTGCTCGGGATGCTGTTAAAACAACCGGATCTGGGCAGTGCCATGATTATTGCCGGAGTTGCCCTGGGGATGTTAATTGTTGCCGGAGTGCGCTGGATCTATATTCTTCCTACAATCCTGATGACCTTGCCGCTGGTCTATTTTTTGATCATGCAGGTCGATTATCGGCGTCGCCGGATCATGGCTTTTCTTGACCCCTGGGATGACCCTTTTGATACCGGATTCCAGATTATTCAAAGTATGGTTGCCTTTGGCAAGGGTGGAGTGCTGGGGCAAGGTTTGGGGGTTGGGGAACAGAAATTATTCTATCTGCCGGAAGCACATACCGATTTTATTTTTTCTGTCATCGGGGAAGAACTTGGTTTAGTTGGGTCGTTTATTGTTGCCGCCTTATTCTTGATGTTGATTCTCTGTGGTATCCGTATCGCGTTGCGTTGTCAGGACCCTTTTGGCAAAAATCTTGCCTTTGGTCTGACTTTATTACTTGGGTTGGAAGCGTTTATAAATCTGGCAGTCTGTATGGGTTTATTGCCAACCAAGGGGCTGGCCTTGCCATTTATCTCTTATGGCGGCACCAGTTTGGTGGTGAGCCTGATTGCTGTCGGGATTATGTTGAATATTTCAAATTCTCAGGGGGGGACACCATGAGATTGATGCTGGCAGGTGGCGGAACCGGGGGACATCTTTTCCCCGCAGTAGCTCTGGCTCAATTGCTGCTCAAGCAGGATGAGACTGCAGCAGTACAATTTGTTGGCACCAAGCGTGGTTTAGAACAGCGATTATTGCCCGGACTGGGCTTGCCACTGGCGACTGTAGATATGGTCGGCGTTGTTGGCCGGGGCTGGCGTGGCAAGGTAGAACTGGTCCCCAAACTGACAAAGAGTCTTATTCAGGCAAATATAATTATTCGCAATTTTAAACCTGACTTGATCATTGGTGTAGGAGGCTATGCGTCAGTACCGGTGTTGTTGATGGCAAAAATGACAGGTGTTCCCTATATGATTCATGAACAGAATGCGATTCCCGGTCTGAGCAACAGATTGCTGGGGCGGTGGGCAAAGACAATCTGCCTCTCATTTGCCGACAGTGGCAGCGGCTTTAACGGGAGTAAAACTTTGGTGACTGGGAATCCTTTACGGCAGGGCTTGGAAACTGTTGCAGCGAAGATTCCAGCGCAGGGGAAATTGTTGATTTTCGGAGGAAGCCGTGGAGCTCATGCAATTAATCAGGCGGTTCTGAAGATGTTGCCCTCTCTTCGTGATTGGAATGGCCGACCGGAAATACTCCACCAAACTGGTGAGGAAGATTTTTTGCAGGTACAACAGGGCTACCGTGATGCCGGGTTTGATCCAGAGCAGGTGACCCCTTTTATTGATGATATGGCAACCGCTTATACTGACGCAAGTCTGGTGATCTGCCGTGCCGGGGCAACAACCCTGGCAGAGTTGGCGGTCTGTGGGCGTGCTGCAATTTTAATCCCTTTTCCTTATGCCGCGGGAGATCATCAGGCAGTCAATGCAAAAGCTCTGGAGAGTGCCGGGGCGGCAATATCGGTGCCGCAAAGTGAATTAGTCCCAGAATCTCTTGCTGTTCTGGTGAAGAACTTATGGGCTGACAGGCAAACATTACAGAGCATGGCTGATCAGGGTCGGAAGTTAGGTTTTCCGGGCGCCGCAGAGCAGGTACTCAATGAATGCCGTCGTCTGCTCGGAACACCATCAGTGGAGGCAATATAGATGTACGGACGGATCAAGAAAATCCATTTTGTTGGCATCGGTGGGATTGGCATGAGCGGGATCGCTGAACTGCTGTTGAATCTCGGTTATCGGGTCTCAGGCTCAGACCTGCGCGAATCGGAAACAACCCGAAGGTTAGTAGACCTGGGGGGTGAAATTGTCATCGGGCACAGCGCAGAAAACATCACTGAGGTTGATGTTGTTGTCACTTCGACAGCGGTTAAAGGGGATAACCCTGAGGTGGTTGAAGCACTCCGGCAACATGTTGCGGTGATTCCCCGGGCGGAGATGCTGGCTGAATTGATGCGAATGAAATATGGCATTGCCATTGCCGGCACTCATGGGAAAACAACGACGACAAGTATGATGGCAGTGGTACTGCAGCATGCCGGGATCGATCCCACCGCAGTTATCGGTGGTAAACTGGATGCGTTTGGCTCTAATGCAAAACTCGGTCGGGGTAAGTTTCTGGTGGCTGAGGCCGATGAGTCCGACGGCTCATTTATGCACCTGTCACCTACGATTGCGGTGGTGACGAATATTGATGCTGATCACCTTGATTTTTATTCAGGGATTGATGAAATAAAGGAAATCTTTGTCGATTTTATCAACAAGGTTCCTTTCTATGGTCGCGCGATCCTTTGCCTTGATGATCGAAATATTCAGGATATCCTCCCTCTAGTTAAAAAACGTTTTATTACTTATGGGTTGACCAGTCAGGCCGATTTTTATGCTGATGATATTCAACACCGTCAGGGACGTACCAGCTTCAGCGCTTTTTATAAAGGTGAAGAGTTGGGACGGATTTCTTTTCGGATGCCCGGTCGTCACAATGTTTTGAATGCTCTGGCGGTGCTTGCTGTTGCTTATGAGCTGGAAATTCCGTTCCAGACGATTATTGGCGGGTTCCGGAACTTTGGAGGTCTTCAGCGCCGCTTTGAATTGCGTGATGAGATCAACAATATCATGATTATTGATGATTATGGCCACCATCCGGTTGAGATCAAGGCAACTCTGGGAGCGGCAAAAAGTGGCTGGAATAAGCGGGTCATCGCAATTTTCCAACCCCATCGCTACACTCGGACTGCGGCACTGTTTGATGATTTTTTGACAGCGTTTTACCAGGCGGATCAATTGGTCGTTACGGATGTCTATGCGGCTGGTGAAGAGTCGATTGCGGGGGCAACCGGGGAGGCGCTGGCAGAGGGAATTGTTGAGCACGGTCACAAGGCGGTCACTTACCGAGCTTCTCTGGAGGAAGTGAGTGATTATGTCGCCAAAATTGTTGAACCGGGAGATATGGTCGTGACGCTGGGGGCGGGAAATGTCAACCAGGTTTGTCCTTTGCTGGCAGAAAAGCTACGAAAAAAGGTTGTCCAGGGATGAGTTGTTTCTCGCACAAAGAGATGTCTGCAAAAACTATTGGTGTTTTGTTCGGAGGTTTATCCGCTGAACGTGAAATCTCTTTGAAAACAGGACATGCTGCGCTGCAAGCATTGCAGCTACTCGGTTACCGCGCGGTTGCCATTGATGTTAACCAGAATCTGCCACAACAATTAGAACAGGCCGGTATTGAAATCGCTTTTATCGCATTACATGGTCGTTTTGGTGAGGATGGCCGCGTGCAAGGGTTGCTGGAAATGTTGCAGATTCCTTACACCGGTAGTGGGGTGTTGGCTTCCAGCGTTGCGATTGACAAGGTTGTGACCAAACAAATGCTTATTTATCATGATATACCGACCCCGAAGTTTGATTTTATGCGTGTCGGGGACTCAGTTGATGTCTTACTGGAACGTTGCAGTTCTTTGCCACTGGTGGTTAAACCCTCGCGGGAAGGTTCAACTATCGGGATCACCATCGCCAGAAGCGGTGAAGCTTTGCGCTCTGGAGTTGAACTGGCAGCCAATCTGGATGGGACTGTTCTGGTAGAAGAGTTTATTGAGGGTTCAGAGTTAACGGTCTCGGTGTTAAACGGTAAAGCCCTCCCGGTGATTAAAATTGTCCCGAAAAGTGGTTTTTACGATTATCAGGCAAAGTATAATTCTGCAGACACTAAGTATTTGTTGCCCGCCCCGATTGATGAAAACATCTACCAATTGGTGCAGCAGGCGGCCGTCAAGGCCTGTCGGGTTCTTGGTTGTCGCGGCGCGGCGCGGGTTGATTTTATGCTCCGGGAGGATGGCTTTTATTGTATTGAGGTGAATACCATCCCGGGGATGACCGCAACCAGCCTGCTGCCGAAAGCAGCTCAAGCTGCCGGAGTCGATTTTCCACAATTAGTCGAAATGATATTGCTCGATGCTGATCTGGATAAGTAGTCATAATGGTTAACGATTGAAGTAAGTAAGAGTATTGCATGCGTGATTTGAAAAAAAATCAGAAAACCACGAAGAGAGTTCGTGGAAATCGGCTTAAGCAGCAGAAAAAGCCACTTGACTGGCGCAAGTTGCTGAATCGAACTTTACGGGTCGGGGTGACACTCTTCAGTGCTGTTTTACTTGTGGTTGGAGGTTTTTTTGTTACCCAATTGCTGTTGGCTTCAGATCTGTTTCGAGTTGAACAGGTCGAAGTTCAGGGAAACGGTCGACTCAGTAAGGGGCAAGTCGTCGCTCTTTCAGATATTGAGACAGGAATAAATACTTTCAATTTGGATATCGGTTTGATCGGGCGCAAAATTGAAGAGAACCCCTGGGTGGAAAGCGCTCGTGTCCAGCGGATCTTCCCGCGTCAGGTGATGATCAATATTGAAGAACGGCAGCCGGTAGCAATTGTTAATCTGGGTTACCTCTATTATCTCGATAAGCAAGGGGAGATTTTTAAAGTTTTAGATGCTACAGACAATCTTGATTACCCCATTGTTACAGGATTTAACTATGCAAAGGCGCAGGCGCACAATGCAGAATATGCGCAGCAATTGAAGCAGGTGGTTAAATTGTTGACTGATTTAGGCCAGCGTAAATTGTTCAGCCTTGAGCAAGTATCAGAGATCCATTTTGAAGCAAGTGGAGGTTTGTCATTATTTACTTTAGCGGGTGGTGTCAAAGTTAAATTAGGGCACGCTGATTATCGCCGGAAACTGGATAGGCTGGAACGCATTTATGCCCAACTGCAACCCAAGTTGCAGATGCTTGATTATATTGACCTGAATGTTGATGAAAAAGTGATCGTACGAATTGAACGGCCAAAACAAATGGCCAAGAGCTGATACCAAGGGGTTGCCATGAGCAAAAGAACAGAGAATTTAATTGTTGGACTCGATATCGGTACCACAAAAATCTGCTGTATTGTCGGTAATATGACCGAAGAGGGGTTGGATGTGGTCGGTATCGGCACCAGCCAGTCAAAAGGGTTGCGCAAAGGTGTTGTGATCAATATTGAAAGCACCGTCGCTGCAATCCAGAAGGCGATTCGTGAGGCTGAATTGATGGCTGGGTGTGAAATTAAATCGGTTTTTGCCGGAATTGCCGGTGGTCACATCAGGGGATTGAATTCGCAGGGGGTCATTGCGATCAAAAACCGCGAAGTGACCAGTGACGATTTGCAGCGGGTTATTGATGCGGCCAAGGCAATTGCGATCCCTATGGATCGTGAAGTTATGCACATTCTGCCACAAGAATTTATCATCGATGATCAGGATGGCATTCGTGAACCTCTGGGGATGAGCGGCGTGCGTCTGGAGGCGAAAGTTCATATTGTCACCGGAGCGGTGGCCAGTGCCCAGAATATCATTAAAAGCTGTAATCGGGCCGGGGTCGATGTTGCCGACATTGTCCTTGAACAATTGGCCAGCAGCGAAGCAGTTTTGTCTGCGGATGAAAAAGATCTGGGCGTTGCGCTGGTCGATATTGGTGGTGGGACAGCTGATATTGCCATTTTTTCAGAAGGGGCCATTAAACATACTTCAGTCCTCTCGATTGGCGGTGATCATTTAACCAATGATATTGCCGTGGGGTTAAGAACACCAATGGCTGAGGCAGAAAAAATCAAACAGTCCTACGGTTGCTGCCTGACCTCAATGGTTGGCAAAGATGAAACCATCGAGGTGCCATCTGTGGGTGGCCGTGAAGCACGAATTTTATCGCGTCAACTGCTTGCCGAAATACTAGAACCCCGAGTCGAAGAAATTTTTTCACTGGTCAATCGAGAAATTACCAAAAGCGGTTACGGTGATCTGATTGCATCAGGGATCGTTCTTACCGGCGGCAGCGCAATTTTGCCGGGAATGCCAGAGCTGGCAGAGCAGATTTTCAATCTTCCGGTGCGCCGCGGCAATCCTCTGGATATTGGTGGATTGACTGATGTTGTCAATTCGCCCGTTTATGCGACCGGCGTTGGCCTGGTGAAATACGGAAGTGTAAACACCAAGACGAAGAGTTTTAAAATTGGCGAAAAGAACGTATTTGAGCGAGTTTCAGCGCGGATGAAAGAGTGGTTTAGTGAATTCTTTTGATTGATAATTATATATTAATTACTTGTCAAAGATATTTAATTTTGGTAAATTGAGCTTACTTAAATATAACCAGTTTTCGAGTTCGCGGAGAAATCGAAAACGCAGCATCAGGGAGGCATCATGCCTAATCAAGAGGGAGTCATGTTTCAGTTTGAAGCAGAATTGGACCAAGCTGCAAAAATTAAAGTGATCGGTGTTGGTGGTGGTGGCGGAAACGCTGTCAATACCATGATCCGCTGTCATGTTGAGGGAGTTGAATTCCTCACTGCTAACACCGATGCACAGGCTTTGCGACGCAGTGAAGCTTCTATGAAGATTCAATTGGGTGGTCAATTGACCAAAGGTCTGGGAGCAGGCGCGAACCCCGAAATTGGTCGTCAGGCGGCAGAAGAAGACAAGAAGCGCCTGGTTGAAATGTTTGCTGGTGCGGATATGATTTTTGTCGCGGCTGGTATGGGCGGTGGAACCGGAACCGGGGCGGCACCAATTATTGCAGCGGCGGCAAAAGAGGCCGGTGCATTGACCGTGGGTGTTGTAACCAAGCCATTTACCCGTGAAGGTCGTCAACGGATGAAGCGGGCGGAAGCTGGCATCGCTGAACTTCGTGACGTTGTTGATTCTCTGGTTGTTGTTCCGAATGATCGGTTGCTTGGACTGGCCGGCAAACACATGAGTATCCTCGACGCATTCAAACCTGCAGATGACGTTTTACGCCAGGCGGTGCAGGGAATTTCTGATCTGATTACAACTGAGGGTTTAATCAACGTCGACTTCGCCGATGTGCGAACAGTTATGAGTAACCACGGTATGGCAATGATGGGGATTGGTATAGCCGAAGGGGAACGGCGTGCGGCAGAAGCGGCTCATGCTGCCATCAGCAGTCCTCTTCTTGAGGAGGTCGACATCTCTGGTGCTATGGGTGTTCTGGTTAATATTTCTGGTTCTTCAAGTATGACCATGGAAGAGTTTGAAGAGGCTTCAACAATAATCCACGAAAAAGTTCATGAAGATGCCAATATTATCGTTGGCCTGGTGATTGATGAAGAGCTTGGCGAAAAAATAAAAATTACCGCAATAGCTACTGGTTTTGGCGAGGTTGTCGAAGATACTCACAAAGTTGATGATATTATCGACCACCGTTCACAAACTCTGGCTCAGATGACTGCCAAGGTCGATCTGGATGTGCCAACCCATATCCGCAATCAGCAACCGTTGCCCCCAAATAGCCGCAGATCTCGTGATCTGACAAATCAGGCTCGTGACCTGTTTGTTGATGATGAACAATTTGATATTCCAACTTTCCTGCGTCGGCGAGTGGATTGAGATAACCTTTCAATGCCCAGTAGAAGGTTGGACTTTTTGTTCCACCGTAGCGGTAGTACTCGTTTAAAATCTGCAATGTAGGCCGGTTCTCCGCCCGGCAGATGTACAGCTTTCTGTACTTGTATTATGAATTCCCGACGACTCCCTCGTCACTGGGGCCACTTTGTGGTCCCTTTTTTTTTACTCTTAAGACTCGAACAAAAACAAATAGGGTGTTAGATTGAATAAGTTGATTTTTTGAAATCTGTTTTCCCATTTATTGATAAGGTTATCCAGGATGCCAGATGCCGTACTAAATAAGGGGACACTTTTTGATATGCTGTTGAACAGCTGTCAAGAGTATCGGGAAGAAACAGTCTTTATTTACCGGGCTGATAATACCGAATTAGAGGTCAGCTACGCAAAATTGTTCGATGATGCCCTGATTCTTGCCAAGGCTTTTAAGTCGAGAAAGGTGGGCAAGGGGAGCAAGGTGATGCTCCTGTCCGATAATCGTTATGGCTGGATGGTGACTGACTTTGCACTTGTTTCTCTGGGTG
>JAOZMV010000293.1 GCA_029934095.1 Desulfuromusa sp.
GCCAGTCTGGGTTGCCCGAATCTGCAACCAGAAGTATTCAGTGCTGAAAATATGGAGCGCTTATTGGATAAAGCCGCTCGCGCTTATGTGAATAGTCCACGCGGGGTTGATCTTGCTGGTGAAAAACTGACCCTTTCGAGTATTTACGATTGGTTTCAGGTCGATTTTGGCGGTACTGACGCAACGATGCTTGCTCATCTGAAAAAGTACGCGGCACCAGTGCTAGCTGAAAAATTAAAAAGGTATCAAGGGAGAATTTCCTACCAGTACAGTTGGGATTTGAATAAGGGATAGTCTCCGTTTTAAAGGAGGACTCGTACTAACCAGAAGCCTCTCTGACCACAATGTATCAGGGCAAGGGCTGTGTTTGAGCAGTGAACACCCTGAATATTTACACTTTTACTTTGGAGTTTCCACCTATGGACTACTATCTTCCTGTTTTCGCCGGTATCATCGCCCTCGCCTCGGTTCTGCTCGCACCCAAGGCCGAAAGTGCAGGAGCTTTTTTCCAGGGAATGAGCGCTACGGGCCGACAGCCTGGCTTGCTTGCTCTTACCTTTTCTCAGGTGACCACCTGGATCTTTGCCCGCTCGTTGATGAACGCCGCGATTCTCGGTTTTTACTACGGTATTTGGGGCACCCTGGCCTACGCTTTTTACTATTTTTCTTTCCTGACCGGAGGAAAAATCGTTGACAGTCTCCGTTTTGAGCACGGTTTCAACAGTGTCCAGGGTTTCCTGCACGACCGGTTTGGAAAATGGGGGACCGGTTGCTACAATTTTGTTATCGGCATCCGGTTGATCAGTGAAGTTTTTGCCAATTTGCTGGTCATCGGCATCCTCTTCGGTGTTGCCGGGAGCAATATTTACACTCTGACGATTCTTGGCTTTTCGGCGATCACCCTTTTCTACTCGATGCTTGGTGGCTTGCGAGCATCACTGCGCACCGATGTTTTCCAGATGGCTATTTTCCTTGGCACCTTGGTGCTGCTGATCGGTCTGGTGACCTTTGGTAGCAGCGTGCAGTTGAGTGATCTCTGGTTCAAGCCTTTTGTTTTCGACCAGCCCGGACCAATCTTGATGCTGGTTGCGCTGCTGCAAATCTGGAGCTACCCAATGCACGATCCGGTGATGATGGATCGCGGATTTCTTGCCGATCGGGAGACAACGCGCAAGAGTTTTCAGCACGCAGCCTGGATCAGTATTATCTGTATAGTCGCCTTCGGTTGTCTCGGTGTTCTGGCCGGAGCCCATGCTGTTAATGGGGCGACCATGAATGAGACCTTGATGCAACTGCTGGGAACGGCACCAATGATGCTCTTTAACGCCGCGCTGGTGATCTCGGCTATGTCAACCCTCGACAGCACCCTGTCAAGTTCCGCCAAGCTGATGGCGGTTGATATGGGGGTGATGAAGATGAGTCTGCGCAACGGTCGCGCCGTCATGGCGGTATTTATGCTCATCGGGCTGATGTTGGTCTTCTGGGGGAACAAGGATCTTTTCAGTGCGGTGGCAGTGAGCGGTACCGCATCGCTCTATCTGGCACCAGTGATCTTCTTCTCGCTGTGGGGGAAACGTAGTGATATTCCGGTTTGGAGCTATCTGCTGAGCTTTGCTCTGGCGATTGTTGCGGCAGTTCTCTACTTCACCGAATCGAGTGGCTACAGCCATCTACTCGGCGATGCTCACAAATATACTAAACTTCTCTATTTGACTATTTCCGTGCTTGGCTTCGGTTGTCTCGGTTTCTGGATTGGTGGCAAAACGACCGCTCGCGCTACGGAAGAGGGTCCCACTGCATGAGTGATCAGCCTGAACGATTGGATCTTGGTTGTCTCACCGGGCCGGTGCTGATTTTCGGCGGACCCTATAGTAATCTTGCCGCTACACAGGCCATGCGGCAGCGGGCTGAGGAGCTGGATATCCCGCCGCATCGGGTCATCTGCACTGGTGATCTGATTGCTTACTGCTCCGAGCCGGCGGAGACCTTACAGCTGGTGCGTGACTGGGGCATTGGTGTAGTTCAGGGTAACTGTGAAGAGTCTCTGGGGAAGGACGCTGTTGATTGTGGTTGTGGTTTCGAAGCGGGAACAACCTGCTCACTGTTGTCGGTCGAGTGGTATCAATATGCCAGCCAAAAAATTGCCGCCACCGACAGGGTCTGGATGCATCATTTGCCAAAATCCTTACGTTTTGAGCTTGCCGGACGCAGCGTCATGGTCGTTCATGGTGGCGTCAATCAGATCAACCGCTTTATCTTTCCCTCAACGCCAGAAGCGGTGAAACGCGAGGAGTTGGACCTGGCTGGAAGCGACATTCTTATCGGTGGACACAGTGGTATTCCCTGTGGAGAATTGGTCGATCGCCGAGTCTGGCTCAATGCTGGAGTGATCGGCCTGCCTGCTAATGATGGCACCCGGGATGGCTGGTACCTGCTGATCAACTCTGAGGAGGAGCGTATCCATTTCAGCTGGCAGCGGTTGAGCTACGCCGCCGAATTAACACAACGGAACATGCACGCAGCCGGTCTCAAAGCTGGTTATGCCGAAACGCTGCTCACGGGCCTCTGGCCCAGTATGGATGTTTTACCTGCCGCTGAAAGAGCCCGGCGTGGTGAACCGATTGAGATGAAGCCC
>JAOZMV010000035.1 GCA_029934095.1 Desulfuromusa sp.
CGGCACCGATACCCAGGATGTCACCATCAACATTACCGGCAGTAACGATGCGCCGTCGCTGACCGTTGACACCACCGGCGGTGTCACCGAAGACGCGACCACTCCGAACCTGACCGACAGCGGCACACTGAGCTTCACCGATGCCGACACCACTGACACCCACAGCGTATCCACCAGTTACAATAGCGATGCTGTCTGGAGTGATGGGGTCCTCAGTGCTGCGCAGATCACTGCCATCAGCAGCGGCTTCAGTGCTGACAGCGACAGCTGGGACTACAGCGTGGCCAACGCCGATCTGCAGTTCCTGGACGCGGGTGAAACCATCATCCTGAGCTTTGATGTCACCGTCAGCGATGACTCAGGAGCCGCTAATGACAGCGATACGCAGACCGTGACCCTGACACTGACCGGCACCAACGACGCGCCAGTTTTTGATTCAACACCGATCTCAGCTGCTGCTGAAGATGCTACTTACAGCTATACCATCACCACTAGTGATATAGACATAGAGGCCGTCACGATTACCGCTACGACTCTGCCAAGCTGGTTAACGCTGACCGACAATGGTGATGGCACAGCAACATTGAGCGGAATGCCACTTAATGCAGATGTTGGTCCTCACGCTGTCATACTGAACGTCAGTGATGGCAGTTTAAGTAGCGATCAGAATTTTACTATTGTTGTAGTTAATACTAATGACGCTCCAGAGGGGACTGTCACCATCAACAACATGTCTCCTACCGAAGGTGACACCCTCACCGCCAGCAACAATCTTACTGATGAAGATGGCCTCAGTGGGGTCATCAATTATCAATGGCAACGTAGTGGTATAGATATTCTTGGAGCGACTGACAGCACCTATACAACCACTCGGGGGGATACGGGTCATGTGATCCGGGTTGTGGCAAGTTTTATTGATGATCGTGGAACCACAGAACATGTTATCAGTAGCGAAACAACCATCGTATATGAAAGGGACAACGACGGCTTAATCGATTCATCTCAGGATGACGATACTTCTAATTCTGGAACTGATGACAATTCTGATACCGGTCAATCTTCAGGGGATACTACGGAAGAAACTCCACTGACAGATGATGGGCTAACACCACAACTGGACGAGCCACTCGCCCTTTCTGAGATTGATGAAAGCTTGATTCTCGCTGCTGAACAGGATTCAGGAGAGAATAATGAAGACATTCTCTATTTAACCGATGAGAATGACAGTGGTAATGAATCATCTAGGGACGGGGAAAACAATGACCTCCTCTTCTTTGATCGCAACCTTTATAAGGAAATAAGTGCAGCAAATCATCTGGATCACCACTTTAGAATTAATAAGGGTGATTTTGCTATAAACGACTTTTCAGTTGATGAAATTGATTTTGAGGACAACAGATTGCAGCGGATTATTGACAATGGTAATTATGATCTGCTGCGCGATGAAATTGATGAAGCCTTCAGTGCTGAACAACATTCTGAATCAGTGAGAACAAATATTATCACTGCAACGACAGCAACGTTTACGGTTGGCTTGGTCAGTTATCTGTTGCGCGCCGGTTCTCTGATCGCAAGTATGATGTCAACACTGCCTCTGTGGCGCGGCTTTGATCCAATTGTTATTGTAGCGGGGAAAAAGAAAAAAAAGGATAAACAAAAAAATGAAGATCCCGCTGTAACTGAATCGGAAACCCTTTTTGACAGTGAGTCAGAATGATATTTAAATCTCCCGCAATGCGGCTCAGCTTCGCGCTGGTTCTATTGATACTCAATCTATTGTTTCTTGCCAACTGGATTGGACTGATCCCGGATGAGGCTGAATTGACCATGGAACTGCGTAAAGGATTGAGTGAGTCTTTGGCTCTCCAATTCTCTTCGGCAGCAGATCAGGGTGAATTACAGTTAATACAGAATACTTTACGAGCAGTGGTGGAGCGAAATGATGATATTCGTTCTGCGGCAATTCGGACCACTAACGGTCAATTACTTGCTCTGGCCGGTGAACATCTGGCGCACTGGAAAGCCCCGATTGATGGAAAATCAACATCGACCCAGGTGCTGGTTCCCGTCTATCGTCAGGGTAAGAAATGGGCAACGGTGGAAATCCGCTTTGCATCGCTCTGGGCAAGCGACTGGTTGCAGGGATTCGCTAACTCTTTTATCGGGCTGCTACTGTTCATTGGCATAAGTAGTTTTCTCTGTTATTTCTTTGTTATCAGAAGAACCTTGCGTGAACTTGACCCCTCTGCCGTCATTCCTGAACGGGTTCAAAAAGCTTTTGATGTCCTCCAGGAAGGGGTACTGGTTCTTGATGAAAAAGAACAGATCCTGATGGCGAACAAATCATTTGCTAAATTGGTCGGAAAATCGCCAAAAAAACTTGTCGGACTTAAAGGTTCAGAACTGGGCTGGGCAGATTGTCAAAATGCCAAACAGATCAAGCAACTCCCCTGGCTCAAGGTCTTAATTGATGGGGTAGAGCACAGGGACTCCTCGCTGCGATTATTGGATAACCATGGCAACGAAATTAAATTGACTGTCAACGCGGTCAGGATCACAGACAATGCAAATAAATGTCGTGGTAGTTTGGTGACGTTTGCCGATATTACTCAGTTGGAAGAGAAAAATTTTAAACTGAGTGATTTGGTAGAACAGCTCCAGTTGAGCAAGGAAGAAATTCAAGTCAAAAACGAGGAACTGGAATTTCTTGCCAACCGCGACCCCATGACTCTGTGCTTGAACCGGCGTTCACTGGATCGACAATTCGATGCGTTATTCACTAAAGCCAAGCTTGAAGGATCAAAACTCTCCTGCATGATGGTTGATATTGACTTGTTTAAGACAGTTAACGATCGCTTTGGTCATTCAATCGGTGATCAGGTGATCAAGTCGGTTGCTGACATACTGAAGAATTGTACCCGTGATAGCGATCTGGTCAGTCGTTATGGTGGTGAAGAATTCTGCATTATTTTACCCGGATTAGAACTGGAAAAGGGGGCTGAAATTGCAGAAAGGATACGCGGTGATATTGAAAAAAATCTTTGCGCCGGGGTTAAAATTACTGTCAGCCTGGGTGTTTCGTCACTGGAACAGAATGTCGGAAAGCCGGATGAACTGATCATCCAGGCAGATAAAGCCCTCTACGCTGCAAAAACCGGGGGGCGAAACCGGGTAGTCAACTGGGGAGGAAGTGAGGCATTAACCAGTGTTATTGATGTCGACACAGAACAGCAACAATCGACAGCAGTGGCTGGTGGCGCCAGCCAAACCCAGTTAATAGGTAAAATCAAAGAACTTGAGGGACTGTTAGAAAAACGGACTCTCGAATTTGAACATTTTGAGATGTACGATGTCCAGACGGGCCTGCCGACACGGTCACTGTTTGAGGATCGGGTGGCTCATGAAATTGCCAGAAGTAAGCGAAAAAATACTCTGGTGGTCATTTTATCAATGAACATCGATACAATTAAACGGGTCTATGAAACCTTGGGACATAGTGCTGCTGAACAGTTGGTCAGAGCCTGTGGGCAACGTTTAAACGATGTTCTGAGAGAAGATATTGATACCGTGGCGGTTCTGGAAGGTATGGCCCATGACAGTTCAATCTCTTTGATTAATCAGACTGAATTTGGGGTATTACTGACAGATATCAAGCAGATTGACCATGTCACCTGGGTGCTGAAGCGACTGCAGAATGCATTTTCCAAGCATTTTACAATCAAAAAACAGCAAATTTTTACGACCAACTATATCGGGGTCAGCGTTTACCCTCACGATGGTCAAACGGTGGAAGAGCTGTACAGCAGTGCAGTCAGCGCCTGTAGTTATGCACAAAAAATAAATAGCGACAAACATTATCTATTTGCATCACAGAAAATCAACACCATGGCGGCAAAACAGCTGCAGATTGAAAGTAATCTTCATACCGCGATCGACAACAATGAACTGACATTACACTTTCAACCACAGGTTGAGGTTGCTACAGGGCGTATTGCCGGTTTTGAGACACTGCTACGCTGGCATAATACTGACCTTGGTCAGATTCCACCGAGTAATTTTATTGCGGTGGCAGAACAAACAGGACAGATTAACCAGATCGGGGATTGGGTTCTGTATCAGGCATGTCAACAACTCAGGACCTGGTTGGATGATGGTCTGGCGATCGGTTCGATTGCGGTTAACCTCTCCGGAATTCAGTTACAGCAGCAAAATTTAGCCACTCGGATTGCGGAGATTCTCAGTCAATTCAACCTGGAGCCCCGTTTTCTTGAGATTGAATTAACGGAAAGTGCGCTGGTTCATGCTTTTGATAAATCCTTTACCGTCCTGCAGAAAATCAAGGATATGGGGATTCGAGTTACGATGGATGATTTTGGTACTGGCTATTCATCTCTGGCCTATTTAAGAGATATTCCATTGTCCTGCGTTAAAATTGATCGCTCTTTCATTATGGATATTGGGAATGATAAGAGTGCTGAAAAACTGATCGCATCGATTATCTCCATGGCGCACAGTTTAGATTTGCAAGTTGTTGCTGAAGGCGTTGAAGAACAATATCAGGCCGACTATTTAAGTTCTCTAGATTGCGAATATCTCCAGGGGTACCTATTTGGAAGACCGGTTCCGGAAGCAGAAGTTCCTGCTTTATTCAAGACTGAATTCAGTATTTCAGCAACAGCTTAAAGGTCATTTTAATAATGGAAGATTTAATGCAGAAGATCAGGAGCTCAGCACAATTAATCACGTTGCCAGAAATTTATCTGCGCTTGAATGAGTTGCTGACTGATCCTGACTATACCATGGCGGAAGTCGCTCTGCTGATCAGTCATGACCCCGGACTGTCTGCACAGATTCTACGCATTGTTAATAGTCCATTGAAGCGCCGTGAGGCTAAAGTAGAAAGAATCGGGTATGCGGTAAGTTTACTGGGTGCCCAACAGATTCACGATGTTGTCCTTTGTGCCTCAGTGACTGAAACTTTTGACGGAATCCACAATGATGTCATCAACATGAAACAGTTCTGGCAACGCAGCATATATTGTGCGATCACTGCTCGACAACTGGCAATAAAATGTGAAGTGGAATGTGAGCGACTATTTCTGCTCGGCCTGCTTGCCGATATTGGTCACCTGTTTATGTATCTGAGCATAGCGAAACAGGCTCAGCAAGCAATTGTCCAGGCACGCGAGGAGCAGAGGCCCCTTTATCTGGTAGAGAAGGAGCTGCTTGGTTTCGATTATGCGGAGGTGGGGGGAATGATGATGAAAGAGTGGTCATTACCGAAGAGTTTGCAACTTCCGATCGCATTTCATACCGATCCAGGCAAAGTTAAACAGTTTCAATTTGAAACCGGCTTACTCCATATTGCTATGTTATTAATACGAGCAGATCAGGAAGAGGGTGATTTTGGGGAAGGGGTCTATGCGGTGAATCAGAATGTCTGGACAGCGACAGATCTGACCCTGGAAGATTGCTTGAATGCAAGAGCTATTGCGGCAGAACAATTTAAAATAGTCACAGAAAGCATTTTAGGTTAGATATTTAATTAATTTTATATTATGATAATAAACTATGATAACTAAACAGATAAAATATAATTTACACTATCTGCTGTTAGTCGCTCTTCTACTGTTAATGACAGTGCTATCCGCTCAAGCAACAACCCTCTCCCAATCTGTTGAGCAGGCGCTGTTAAGCAATCCACAACTACAGGCTCTAACTTATAACCAACGGGCTATTGAGTACGATCTGAAACAGGCAAAGGGGGGGTATCTGCCATCTATCAACCTGTTGCTTGGCTATGGCTACGGCCAGTTCAGTGAAGATGATTCTGGGAGTTTTAATAGTGATCCTGATGATAATGACTGGAAATCACGCAGCAATGCCACCATCCGATTAGTCCAAAAAGTTTATGATGGCGGTGAAACAGGTAACCAGGTTTCTATCCGTGAGGCGCAGCTCAGTTCAGCGGACCATTGGACGAAGGCAACTGCACAGGCCGTGGCCCTGGATACGATAACAGCTCACCTGAATGTTTTTCAGCAACAAGAATTGATTTCACTCGCTAAAAAAAATCTGCAAATTCATCGTAACATTTATCGATCATTAGCAGAACGTGAACAGGCTGGAGCCGGTAATATTGCTGACGTAACCCAGGCTCAAGCAAGATTGGCACGTGCTGAGTCAACCCTCTACTTAAGTCAGGCTGATCTCAGCCGTACTATTGCCAAATACACCCAGGTTGCAGGATCACCCCCGGTAAAACTGACTTACGCTGCAGATCCAAGAACATTACCAGAGGATCTTACAACCGTTCTGCAACGTCTGGAAAAACACAATCCAGAGTTGCTGGCCGTGACAGCAGAAATGGCAGAAGCAGGTTCTCGTTTAGCGCTGGCACGGGTTAACTATAAACCCAAAATTGATCTTGAATTGAGTAGCCGCTACACTGACCACATGGATGGAAACGACTCCTGGCAGAACAGTAATGCGGCGATGCTTAATCTGCGCTGGAACCTGTTCAATGGCGGGCAAGATAAAGCCGGTATCGGTGCGGCATTATTTCGCAAGAATCAAAGTCGCTCGAAACGTGCTGCCAAATTAGCTGAACTCACAGAAGAGGCGGCAACAGCCTGGGCAAACTATGCCTCATTGCAGCGGCAGAAAACCGCTTATTTTGATGCGGTAGAATTCAGTCGTAAAACCTTTGAAGCTTATTTAAAACAGTTTACTTATTCCCAGCGTAGTTTGCTTGACGTGCTCAGTGCCGAAAATGAATATTTTCAATCTGCCGTACAATTAATCAGGGTTGACATAAATGCAACTCTCACGGCTTATCATCTGCTGGCGCTATCTGGCAATGTTCAGCCTTCTTACAATACCGATGCCGTTCCCGATTATTATTACGAACTGACTCAAGCGTTACCGATGACCGGTGCCAATTGACCTGAGGTAAAATCTCAGTCAGCTCCAGAGATGGAAAGGTCTCAAACAAAAACAGATTGAAGTAACGGAGGTTCCGACAGAGGTAGAGTTAACTGGAATAATGTTACTGACCAAGCCGTTGCAGCAGGATATTGCCACAGAGATTGCCGCCAAACTTAAAAGCTGTCATCTTCCCTTCACAATTTTTCAGGATTGAGCCGATCCCCTGAAACAATAAAATCAAGCCATGATCAAACCTAAAAATGGGTCAGCAAAAATTTGCTGACCCATTGATTTTATTGGCACGCCCGACAGGATTCGAACCTGTGACCTCTGCCTCCGGAGGGCAGCGCTCTATCCAGCTGAGCTACGGGCGCATGGGCTGTACTATATACGCTATACCCCCATTTAATGCAACTGGAATTCATTGCTTCAGTCGCTCTATTTCTGAGATAGTCGCGCTGAAACAGGCACTCTTAATTGGGGAAGATTCGAAAAATCACTCTTGATGACAATATAACCTGCCAACCGTTTTTTATCTGCGGGGAATTCCGCTGAAACCTTCAACTGTGCCCGTTCGCCCGGGGCAATGATCAACGGTGATAATTGAGCTACAATTCCAGGATTAGTTATTTCTGGAGCGTGCAAAGTAATTGTTCGAGTTGACTCATTGAAAATTTCAACTTCGGCCTGCAATAGAGTATCTTGCCCGACAACTCCCCAGTTGATCCGTCGAGGTTGTAAAAATAGTTCAGGCCTGACGTTCCCTTGCAGACTGAAGGTCACAGCACTATGTTCCGGGTCATTCGTTTCAAAGGTGACTTCCTTTTGCACCGTCCCACGGAATCCCTGTGAATTAAATTTTAACTGCAACTCAGCCATAGAGCCAGGGGACAATCTGCTGGTTGTCAACAGGGCGGCAGTACAACCGCAAGAGCTGCGTAACCGGCTGATTTCCAATATCTGATCCCCAGCATTATGAAAACGAAAGTTATGTGTAATCTCAGCACCCTGAACAATCTCACCGAAATCATGGTTCACCTGCTCAACAACTAACGCTGGTGCGGCAAAAACAGAACCTGAAGTGAATAACGACAGCAGCAACAAAAAACAATAACGCATAACCACCCCTTTATACTTTCGGTTAATTTTCTAACAATGCTGAATCATAGCATATTTTCTCATCTTAAAACACAGACAGGGGCCAGTTACAATTGACAGAACGGCTTTTTTCCTGCTATAGCTTAACGTCAAACTACAGGCCCCGGGGAGTAACGACAAAATGGCGGAGCAAAACCGCAAAATTATTTTTTCTCGCGAAAGAATAGCTGCTGAAATCAAGCGTATTGGTCAAGAGATCACTCAGGACTATGGTGATGAAGAGATCATGTTGGTTGGAGTCTTGAAAGGCTCCTTTTTATTTATTGCCGACCTGATCCGGGAGATTCAAACCCCATCAGTCATCGATTTTGTCCGCTTGGCAAGCTATGGTTCCGGCACCAAGACCTCTGGAATCATTGAGTTTCGCAAGGAACTTGAAATGTCGATCCGTGATCGTCATGTTATTATTATCGAAGACATTGTTGATAGCGGCTACACCCTGGAGTGCCTCTACAACAAGTTGCTGCTACAGGAACCCCGCTCTTTAAAGATTTGTACCTTGATTGATAAAAGAGCTCGCCGGGAGGTTGACATCGAAGCAGATTATATCGGTATCAGTATGGAAGAGGGTTTCATTATCGGCTACGGACTTGATCATGACGAAAAGTACCGTAACCTCCCCGACATATACCTGGTTGAAACTTCCTGACCCGATGTGAACCGGGGAAACAGGTCTTTAACCTGAATAAATTATACAAAAGTCACAAACATACTGAGGTAAGAATTAAATTACCATCTAGAGTTGGTCCTAACAAAGGAGAACGTCTGATGATTATTACTTGTCCCGAGTGTTCAACCAGATTCAACATCAATTCCGACCGGATTCCTGACCAGGGCGCAAAGGTACGCTGTGCTCGCTGCAAGCATGTTTTTCTGGCTGAAAAACCACTTGATCTGGATTCGCCACATCCCGAAGATGTGGAAATTTCTGAAGAAGAGCCAACCACCGATTCAGTGGAACAGCCTTCTCCTGATGAAAATTTCAGTGAAACATCTACAGATGATGTTGATTTCAGTTACGATAAATTTCAGGAACTTGATTCCAAAACTCCGCCGGGAGAAACCTCTACCTTCGGCAGTGATGCTGATAACGATTTCACTTTTACAGAATCGACGGAAGAACCTGCCAGTACTATTGAAAAAGTTCTTGCAACAGAAAATGAAGCTCCGCTTGTCAACGAGTCTTTTACTGATGAAGGGAGCATCAATGAGCCGGGCACAACGGATGAATATTCGTCGGAACCGGAATTCACAACACAACCGATTCAGGAAAAGAAAGGTGGTCCAATTTCCAGTATCATCAGAATCCTGTTGCTGCTAATTCTGGGAGTTCTGATTATTGGTGGCGTATTCGTCTACATAAATGGTCCAGATCAGCTGACTCAGACGATTCAACAAATTTTTGGACAACAAACTGATCGGCCGGTGCAAACCGGCCAGATCACCCTCAGCAAATTGGAGGGGAAGTTTATCAAGAATAAGCATGGTGGTGATTTTTTTCTGATCCATGGCGAAGCGACCAACACCTTTCCACAAGCACGTGCCGCTATACAGGTCAAAGGAGTTATTTTTGATCAAAACGGCAAGCCACTGCTACAAAAAACGGTCTTTTGTGGCAACCCGATCAGCCTGCAAGAGCTGCAGTCGTTGTCATTCTCCGAGTTAGAAAAAATCATGGGGAACCAGTTTGGTAAAGACCTCAGTAACATGAAAATTGACAGCAATAAAGCTATCCCGTTTGATATCGTTTTCAAAGACATGCCACAAAA
>JAOZMV010000294.1 GCA_029934095.1 Desulfuromusa sp.
TGCCCAGACGGGTGATCAGACCGTCCTCCATAAAATGCAACAATTTGACCTGCGAAGCGGGAGGCAGTTCGGCAATTTCATCCAGAAAAATTGTTCCGCCGCCGGCAACTTCCAGAAGTCCTGGTTTGTTGTTGACGGCTCCGGTGAAGGCCCCTTTTGTATAGCCGAACAGTTCTGCTTCGATCAAATTTTCTGGAATGGCACCACAGTTGAGCTTGATGATCGGTTGATCGGCACGGTGTGAATGCTGGTGAATTAAATCGGCAATCAGCCCCTTGCCGACCCCAGATTCACCGAGGATCAGGACCGTTGAATCAACTTTACTCAACTTCAAAGCCTGCTTGATCACTTTGACCATGCTGGGACTTTCAGCAATGATCTGGTGGTTTTCCAACTCTATCTGCTGCAGTTCCAAAATCTGCTGGCGAAACTGGTCGCCGATGGCCTGCTGTTCCTCAAGCTCGTGTTGCAGGCGATCAATTTCGGTAATATCCCGTTCACTGACCACCACCCGGATCAATTGTCCACCATCGTCAAAAACCGGGGTGGCGGTTGAGATCAGTTTGCGACCAAAGCGATTTTCCTGGAGCAGGCTGACTTGTTCCTGTTTTTTGATTGCTTCCAGTGCTGCCGAAGGGAGAATAACCAACCCTTCTCTGGCGGCATCCAGATAATCCCTGCCAACCAGTTGTTTGGCCGTGGCGTGATTAATTCGTTCCGAGGCGGGGTTGATACGCAGAATCTTCCCTTGGCCATCACAGACAAACAGACCATCGGATGAGGAGTCAATGATCGCATCGTGCTCCCAGGTCAGTTCCTGAATTGTTCTGTCCATATTGGTCTCTGTCTCGAATGACACTAAGATGCTAGCAAAACCGGGACTGTCCCCGCATGGGGGCTGTCCCAGGAATTTGCGACGAGAACCACTGTGTTTTCATAGTCCGTAAACATCTGGGACAGTCCCGGTTTTGCTAATGCGACATTAGAACCGGTGCAGTCATATATTTGAGCAGGTGTTGACCGGTTTCACCGAGAATCTGGTGGCCGCGGCGTGATCGGGATGTTGCTCCCATAACCAGCAAATCAGCACCGAATTCTGCGCAGCGATTCAGCAGCATGTCACCGACACTCAGATCACCAATAATCCGTTTTTCACAGACTAATGGTAACTGGTACCGAGCCATATGTTCGCAGATGTCAGCTTCGTGAGATTGGTAGGCTTCATCACCTCCCCGTCCCTGGACACTGATGACTTTGACCTGGTCGGCTTTGCGCAGGACCGGCATGGCATCATGCAGAGCGCGGGAGGATTCCGGGCCGCCACGCCAGGCCATCAACACCCGTTTGTAGTTATGGTCAAATTTCCCTGCATAGGGGACAATCAGTACCGGTCGTCCGGAACCAAGCACCGCTTTTTCCGGTAAGGTATCAGGGATGGTATGATCCGGGGCTTCTTCATCTGTCTGGCTGATGACCAGAAGATCATGGTAATGGGCATGCAGGTTGAGAGCATTGGGGAGATCAAGCCCACTTTTGTGACTGTCGATACAGATCCATTCGGAAGAAATGCCTGCAGTATCGGTTGCTTGCTTGAAAAGCTGCTGCGCTGTTTCGGCGAGTTTTTGTGAATTGTGTGGATGTGCAACCAAGTGGGGACGGGGGATGACATAGATACCGGTCAATTGCGACTGCTGCTGCAGAGCCAACTGGATTGCAACCTTCAGTCGGGAGTCACAGGTCGGGCGATTGTCGATGTGAACAAGGATATCTTTAAGATTCATGGCTTCGCTCCTTTTGGGTTCGACAACAGTGAGGGAATGTGAAGTCCCTTTATCCATTATATGCTGCATTCGATGGCTAAGCAAAAATTTCGTCCAACAAGGCGTAGTGTTTTTTCGAGGGTGAAGACATACATGTGTATGTCGAGATCTCGAAAAAGTGCTACAACGCCGTGGGGCGGATTTTTTGCGACGCCATCATTAAATCAGTTTTTTTTGCCCAGATAGGCCTCCTGAATTTTTTCGGATGCCAATAATTCAGCCGAGGTGCCTGACAGGGCAATTTTACCAACATCAAGGACATAACCCCGGTCAGCGAGTTTCAGTGCCGCCTTGGCGTTCTGTTCAACCAGCAGGACAGTGAGCCCTTTATCGGCAATGATTTTGATCTGTTCAAAGATCGCTTTAACCAGAATCGGGGCGAGGCCAAGGGATGGTTCATCGAGCAGCAGCATTTCGGGATCACTCATCAGTGATCGGCCGATAGCAAGCATCTGCTGCTCCCCACCGGAAAGGGTTCCTGCCAGCTGTTTGCGTCGTTCCTGCAGTCGTGGAAAGAGTTGATAAACCCACTCCAGGGTCTCCCTGTTCATTCTGCTTTTTACAAAAGCTCCCAGCATCAGATTCTCTTCAACCGTCAGGATCCCAAATACCCTTCGCCCCTCGGGAGATTGACTGATCCCCAACTTGACGATTTTATGTGCCGGGAGTTGGGTCAACTCTTGACCTTTAAACTTGATCGAACCCGATTTAGCTTTGAGCAACTGACTGATAGTGCGCATGGTCGTAGTTTTCCCGGCACCATTGGCACCGAGGATAGTGACGATTTCACCTTTGCGGACTTCGAG
>JAOZMV010000295.1 GCA_029934095.1 Desulfuromusa sp.
GTTTAACAACCACGACAATAGAGCAAAGTTCTTTTTAACAGGGATATGCAGGATGGGCAGGATGAAAACCTTTAAACCCGTTTACTAGCCGCGATCAGAATCTATGAAAATCTGTCAGGCAAAGACAAAGTCCTTTTATGGTTGAAGCTTTAACAATAGACCTTGATAGATTTTCATCGCGGCAAATAGGGCTTGTGATTCTTAGATCTATCCTGTGTATCCCCTCCATCCCTGTTAAATAGAAGTTTTGACCTTCTTGGTGCTCTTGGCGTCTTGGTGGCAAATAGGGTTGGGTCGTCAGATTTTGAATAAGGAGAGGGAGAAATAATTTATTCTTCAGTCCAGTTACGCATTGCTTTCAATTCACCATAGGTGAGGGTGGGGCGGAGATAACTGGCGGCTTGTTCCCGGTATTGTGCCAACGGGGGGAACTGTCGACACAGGCTAACCAGTTCCTGCTGTGCCCGCTCATCATCCCCAATCTGTTTTAAATCCTCAATCGCCACCATCACTTCTTTGATTTGTCGTCCCAGGGTGGCACCAACAATGACAATCGATCCGGTTAACAGGATTGCAATGAGACTACCGGGAAGTGGCTGTTGCAGCATCTGAATTAAAATGACGGCAACTGCTACTGCAGCACCAACAGCAAGGATCGCCATGGTTATCCGGTCGGATGCTTTGCGACTACGCCGGTTGGTCATCGCCAGAATAAGAGCAGAAACGGTACTTATTGCAACCGCTACCATTACCGCAGTGCCGGAAAGCATCTGGCCGAAATAGAGAGCGATAAAAATGAAAGTGTGAAAAACATCAGAAATACAGGAGTATTTGATCTGTTGTTTACGAATCACTTTAAGTTTCTGCTGTTCGGTCTTCAACTCTGGAGTGGTCAGCGGTTCCTGAGACAAGTCAAACTGAAACATGGTGGTTATTTTACCGCAGGAAGTTTGATGGTTTTTTCTTCCCCTTCACGATAGAGGAGAATGTTTCTCCCCAGAATCTGTGCAACACTCGAATCTGTCGCTGTTGCCAGTTCTGCCGCAACATCTTTCCGGTTTGCCACACACCCTTCCTGCAATTTAACTTTGATTAACTCATGAATCGTCAATGCTTCATCAGTTGCTGCAATAATCGCTTCATTGACTTCATCTTTACCAATCATCACCACCGGTTTTAAATGGTGTCCCAAACCACGCAAATAGCGCGCTTGTTTTCCTGTTAGTGTCATTATGTCTCCAAATTCAGATAAAAAATCCAGCCAGCCAGTAAAGCAACATACCTACCAGCACCGTGCCGCCGAGGCTACGGGTTTTCAGGGCAAAAATCAATGTTGGAATTGCAACCAGCAATTCCGGTTTACCCAGTGAAAAACTGCGATCTGCAACTGTCGTCAATAGCGAGGGGGCCAGTAAAGCACTCAAAATCGCAACCGGAATCAACCCGAGCCAGTCAATCAACCATTGTGGCAGCTGTTTATGTGCCAGATAAAGGAGGGGCAGTGTTCGGGGCAGATAGGTTGCCAGTCCCATCCCACCAAACAATAACAGATAGTCGGAAAAGTTCATTGACTCCTCCGATGATAACGCTGCAAAAAATAGCCCAGAGTTGCTGCACAGATTGAAGCGCCAACAATATACGAATCACCCGGGATCAATAGATACCAACCGACAGAAATCAGCGCAGCAAGAAGTCCGGTGATGATATAGATACGTCCATTCAACTGAAATACCAGCAGACAGATAAACATCCCGGTGAGGGCATAATCAATGCCGAAAGCCCCCTGGGGGACAAGTTGTCCGACCAGAGCCCCGGTTGTTGTGGCCACAATCCAGACGAAGTTGGAAATATGATTGACTGCCAGTGCCCGCCAGCGATCCCAATCCCCGGCTCTGAAGCGGGTCATATTGACGGCAAAACTTTCGTCGGTAATACCGTAGGCGAATAACGCCAGAAACCTGCGGCTGACACCGCTTAAATAGACGGCCAGGGCTGAACTCATCAAGGTATGGCGTAGATTAACAATCAGAGTGGTAAAGATAATGGCAGGGATAGATGACCCGGCTGCCAGCATGGCAACACAGATAAACTGGGCACTGCCGGCAAATACCAGCATTGACATCATTGTTACCGCCCACCAGGGCAAGCCTGCCTGCTGAGCCAAGACTCCCAGTGCCAGCCCGATGGGAATATAGCCAAGACAGATGGGCCAGGCAGTGGATGCTCCCTGACGGAGGATATGAGAGTAACTAAGGGGTTGAATTTCTTTGTTCTGACTCATCTACTGACCATAAAAAAGGCGCCCTGAAGGCGCCTGTAAACGTTTCTTTTAAAAGTTCTCTATAAAACTTGTCGTAGAAACAGTTTAGCGCGTTCTTCCTTGGGCTCGTCAAAGAAATGTTCCGGAGTCCCTTCTTCAACCAGCTTGCCATAATCCATAAAAAGCACCCGGTCAGCAACTTCACGGGCAAAACCCATCTCGTGAGTAACGACCACCATAGTCATCCCTTCACGGGCAAGCTGTTTCATGACTTCCAGAACTTCACCGACCATCTCTGGGTCAAGGGCGCTGGTGGGCTCATCAAATAACATCACTTTGGGATCCATGGCCAACGCGCGTGCAA
>JAOZMV010000036.1:0-3543 GCA_029934095.1 Desulfuromusa sp.
GACCACGCTTCTGTCGACTCTCCTCGGTTTGACGATAGAGAACTGGGTATCGGCGAGTATGGTGATCATGCCTGAGTTGAGAACCTGACAGCAACCAACTCAAAATTAAATTTCCATAAAAATCACAAAAGAGATGGCCCCGAAGGGGGTCATCTCTTTTGTCTATTGGATAGACAGTCATTTTAATCTAAGCTATGCTGCATCGCCCTATGGAGGAGCTATGCAGCTGTTCAGCGAAACAATCACAATTGTCCTGCCAATTTTCCTGGTGATCGGCCTGGGAACTCTACTAAAACAGTTTAAACTTGTTGATGATGCTTTTCTTAAGCTGACTAACCGTCTAGTATATGTGGTTTTTCTCCCATTACTGCTTTTCTACAAAATCGGCACGGCAGATTTCTCCATTTTTTTCAACGGGCCTCTGGTCGTCGGCTCATCCCTGATTATTGTTCTAGCCTTTATACTCACCTACCTTTTTACCGGATGGCGCCAGTATACCGCCCCTGTTCGCGGCAGCTTCTGCCAGGGCTCATTCCGTGGCAATCTGGCCTACATCGGGCTGGCAATCTGCTTGAATGCGTACGGGGAGGATGGGCTGACCAAAGCGGGTATTCTGATGGGGTTTCTGGTGCCAGTATTGAACCTGTTTGCCATTCTTGCATTGCTCCTGCCGCACCACGGAAACGACAAAGACAATGCCCCCAGTTTAATTCTACAAACTATCCTGAATCCTCTGATTATCGCCTCCTTTCTCGGTATTATCTGGAGCTACTGGAACCTGCCGATACCGCTAATTATCGACCGTTCCCTGGAAATCACGACCGGTTTGGCCTTACCTCTGGCACTTCTGGCTATTGGTGGGGGCTTCTCTTTAGAGCGGCTTAAAGGTGACCTGAAACTTGCGGGGATAGCCAGTACAATCAAACTGGTCCTGCTGCCGTTACTGGCGTTACTGCTGCTTATTCCGTTGGGAGTATCCGGTACAGATTTGGGGATTGGAATTTTAATGGCTGGAACACCTGCGGCAACAGCAACCTATATTATGGCGCAGCAGATGAGAGGTGATGCCGAACTTGCCGGATCTATCGTCATGCTGTCAACCCTGGCATCCGCCTTCAGCTATACCATCCTGCTTCTGTTATTTAAGTGGAGCGGGCTATTATAAACCAGGAATTGAACTATGAGAGAAGACTATCAACCTTTTGATATCGGCAGTCAGTTTACGATTCTGCCCCCGGATATCTCTCTGGCTGCCACTGATCGCATCCCACTGATTATGGAACGGGGTGCCTTTGGGTCAGGAGAACATGAAACAACCCGGAGCTGTCTGGAGATATTAGAAACTTTCCCGACAACTGGAAATCAAAGAATTCTTGATCTCGGTAGTGGTACAGGGATTTTGACGATTGCCGCACTGTTGTTGAATTCAGGACACGCCTGGTGTGTGGATATCGAGGAAGCAGCAATACTGAGTGGGCGCAGAAATTGTCAACTCAATCATGTTGATAATGACATTACTCATGTTTGCGGAACCCTTGATCAGCTTGAGGAAGGTGGTTTCAACCTGATTCTGGCCAATATTTACGGTGATATTCTTCTTGATGTGGCAGAAGGGTTGGTTGCTAAGACCGACTCCGGTGCGCTATTACTTCTCTCCGGAATCCTCTGGGAATATAATTTTGATGTGCGGCAAAAATATCAAAAACTCGGCTGCAAACTGATCAAAAACCGCATACTCGATGAATTCAGCACCATACTATTACAAAAAAATTAGCTGAACTGATCCTAGCCAACATCGTGCCAGCACACCGATCGATTACGCCCGCTCTCTTTGGCATGATAGAGTGCCTGATCAGCATAATTGAATAGAGCTTCCTGATTATCCGTATCCAGCGGAAACTCGGTCACTCCCAACGAAATTGTTACCGGAACAGCTTCCCCCTGAGAAAACAAGCTGAGTTTTTCAACCTTTTTCCGCAATCGTTCCGCCACATCCAAGGCTCCGGATAATCCGGTATCCTCCAACAAAACAGCAAATTCTTCACCACCAATTCTGGCAGCTAAATCACCGGTTCGGACAACTTCCTTGAGCTGGCGGGCAACCTGTTGAATAACCTGATCCCCAAAAGGGTGGCCATAAGTATCATTAACCCGTTTAAAAAGATCAATATCACAGATAATTAAACTGAAAGGTCCAACTCGGCGGCGAGCACGCTCATACATTGCACTAAAACCACGTTGAAATGCTCTGCGGTTGGCAATTCCAGTGAGTGGATCAGTTATCGCCATCTGTTGAATTTTCTCGTGAGAATGCGCCAGATCAATTTTGATTGCCGCCTGTGCTGCTATTATCTCTATCATTTCCCGGCAATTCCAGGTCAGTATATTTTCACCCCGGGCAGCAATAATCAGCGCCCCGGTTACCGGTTTGTCCTCCTGCAGTAAGGGGACAACCAGGACAGTTTTATACCTCTCAAATAATTTCAAGCCATTAACAATGGGCATATGCCCATTATAAGTAGACGTTTCCGGCAATGTTTTCCGATACTTAACCACTTGACCGAGCAGAGAATCGTCCAATACAAATTTGTGATTTAAAATTTGTTCTTTATCGTCCCCGGAAAAATAACAAAGTTCATGATAATTACTATGAATCAAGCTGATAGCAAACAGATCAGCATCGACCAGCAGACCAAGAGCTTGTGCGGCAGCGCTATAAACTGATTCCAGATCAAGGGCAGCATTTAACCCCTGCAGACCATCAAAAACCAGCTGTAGAGTCTGTCGTTCAACATCAGTCAGAAACAGGTCCCGAGAGAGTTCCAGGTTCTGCAGTATCTGTTCAGCAGTTGCAGATATTAAGGTCCGTTCCAACGACGACCATTCTTCTTGAGCAACACGATCAACACATAAAACACCATAGTTTCCGGTTTTACGTTGATCAGGTTCGCCAGAGGATAAAATCTGAGCAAAAAAACTTCCAACTGAAGAGCTGTCAGAGTAGTAAGGGATGGCGGGAGAATTGGAGTGATACGGAGCCAGTGCAATCTCGGTGTGATCCTTGAGGACACCAACAATACCCGAAGCGGATGGGACTGTTCCGGGAACAAGATTGACGCATTGGCTGGAGAACGCATAGGTGGTTAATTGTTCAAACAACGGTCCAGACCAGAAGAGCACCACAGATGTTGCATTGAGTGAGAGCTGTAGTATCTTCAGTTGATTTTCAACACTCTCTCTGAACTGACGAATGACATGCAATCGATCAGCAGAGATCAATTCACTATTTTGTTCCAGGTAAAATGGTAACGTATCGACCGAAGTCGTATCTCCAGCTTGGCTGGAGCTTCGTTGTCTCTGCTTTGCAAGTCTTGTGAACCAGTTGGCCATAGCCTCACTTTCAGAAAAAAAGGGCAGATCAAAAAGATCTGCCCTTTATAACAAATTATCTAAATTCTAAACCAGAAATTATGCACCTGTTGAGGTTGGCATCATCGTCTTCAGGTACTCACGGTTCAGTTTAGCAATAAACTTAACACTGAT
>JAOZMV010000036.1:3643-9821 GCA_029934095.1 Desulfuromusa sp.
TTAGGGATCAATAAGGCATTGGCATCAACAACACCGCCAGTGTGGCAGGAAGTATACCCACCAGCCTGCATGATCACGTCGAGAGAAGTACGATCAACAATCAAGTCTTTTTGCACCGGGAAAGCTTTGGCTCTCCATGGCTCAATAAAGATTTCATCACCATCGTTGTATTGACGCATATGCAACTGGCAAACAGTTGTTCCTTCCTGCTTACCATGTGGCCGTCCGTTGACAACCTGTGAGCACATGCCACAGATACCTTCGCGACAATCATGATCAAATGCAATTGGCTCTTTGCCAGATCTGATCAGTCCATCATTGACATCATCCAGCATCTCCAAAAAGGACATATCCGGGCTGACGCCTTTAGCTGGGTAAGTCTCCAGCTTGCCTTTATCCTGTGGCCCCTTTTGGCGCCATACATGCAGTGTAAGATCCATTATTTATAACTCCTCACAGCAAGTTTAACTCGTTCAAATTTCAAAGGCTCTTTATGTAGTTCAGGCTTAACCCCTGCACCTTTGAATTCCCAAGCCGCAACGTAACTGAAATTTTCGTCGTCACGCATCGCTTCACCTTCGTCAGTCTGGTGCTCTGTCCGGAAATGACCACCGCATGATTCTTCACGGTTCAGAGCATCCTCAGTCATTACCTCTGCAAACTCGAGGAAATCAGCTAGACGACCAGCATTCTCCAGCTGCTGATTGAGGTCTTTGCTCTCGCCTGTCACCTTAACGTTATTCCAGAACTCGTCACGAATTTCAGGAATCCGCTTGAGTGCATCTTTGAGACTGGCATCACTTCTCGCCATGCCAACATTTTCCCACATCATGGTACCAAGCTCTTTATGCAGTTCGTTGACCGTTTTCTTGCCATTAATGGAGAGCAACTTGTCTGTCTGTGCTTCAATGTCCTCGACAGACTTCTTGAACTCTGGATGGTCTTCCTTCACCGCACCAGGAGTCATTGAAGCCAGGTAAGGTGCAATGGTGTAAGGAATGACAAAATAACCATCAGCCAAACCCTGCATCAACGCCGAAGCACCGAGACGGTTGGCACCGTGAACCGAGAAGTTTGCCTCACCAAGAACAAACAAACCAGGGATGTTACTCTGGCACTCGTAATCAACCCAGAGACCACCCATGTTGTAGTGAGGAGCAGGATAGATACGCATGGGGCGCTCATAACCATTCTCATCGGTGATTTTCTCGTACATATCGAACAAGTTGCCATACCGCTCTTTAATCATCGGCTGACCAACCCGCTCAATCGCATCGGCAAAATCAAGGTAAACACCTCGTTTGCCATCGCCAACACCAAGATCAGCATCACAGGCTTCTTTCGCTGAACGTGAAGAGATATCGCGTGGAGCAAGGTTACCGAAAGAAGGATACTTGCGCTCCAAGTAGTAATCACGATCTGCTTCAGGAATCTCACTTGCGTGTTTTTCACAATCCTCAGCTTTTTTCGGTACCCAGATACGACCATCATTCCGCAATGATTCTGACATCAGAGTCAGCTTGGACTGTGCATCACCATGAACTGGGATACAGGTCGGGTGAATCTGAGTGTAACAAGGGTTAGCCATGTAGGCACCCTTTTTAGCAGCTTTCCAGATTGCGGTCACACTACTACCCATAGCATTGGTTGACAGGTAGAAAACATTGACATAACCACCGGTTGCCAGAATAACAGCATCACCCCAATGGGACTCAATCTCACCAGTCATCAGATTCCGAACCGTAATTCCTTTGGCAACACCGTCAACAACAACAAGATCAAGCATCTCTGTCCGAGAATGCATTGTGACCGTCTTGTTTTTGATCTGCCGTGAGAGTGCTGAGTAAGCACCGAGCAGCAGCTGCTGACCAGTTTGGCCACGAGCATAGAATGTCCGGGAAACTTGGGCACCACCGAAAGAGCGGTTATCCAGGTAGCCAGCATAATCGCGAGCGAATGGTACGCCCTGCGCAACACACTGATCAATAATGTTATTGGAAACTTGAGCCAGACGCCAGACATCAGCTTCACGGGAGCGAAAGTCGCCACCCTTGACGGTGTCATAAAAGAGGCGGTAGATGCTGTCGCCATCACTGGGATAGTTCTTGGCAGCGTTAATTCCACCCTGAGCACCAATACTGTGTGCACGCCGTGGGCTATCCTGGTAGCAGAAACAATCAACATTGTAGCCAAGCTCACCTAGAGAGGCAGCACCAGCTCCACCAGCAAGGCCGGATCCGACAACGAGGATTTTATATTTACGTTTGTTAGAAGGGTTAACCAACTTCTGATCGTTGCGGTAGTTATCCCATGATTTTTCAACTGGTCCTGTAGGTGCTTTTCCATCTAAAATCATAATAAGCCCCTTATTTCACAATACGTGCAAGAATGAATAATGGAATAGCGATATAAGCCAGTCCGTAAGCGATAGCCAGTAATTTGCCGATAAAAGTCACTTTATCCTGACTGGGACCGGTACTCCAACCAAGGGTCTGTACCCAACTGGAAACACCGTGCATTAAATGCAAAAGCAGGGCAATCATCGCGATGATGTAGACAACTACGATGAAGACATTCTGGAAACTTGAAACCACCATAGTGAAGACATCGGGACGCATAGCAGCATCCAGAGGCAGATTATGAGCTGAGATTTCTGGATTTGTAATCTGTACAGTAAAATGAAGCAGGTGGTAAAGGAGAAAAGTCAGAATAGTCAACCCGGTAAAAATCATGGTTTTAGCAGAGAATGTAGTCACCAGAGTTTTTTGAACGGCATAACTGTCCGGTGTGGCAGCACGATTTTCAAGGTAAAGCTGCACCCCGAAAGTGATGTGGACAGCAAACAACCCAAGCATCGCCAGACGGAAAAGCCAGACCAACGGACCGAGATCATGCAGGTGTTTGGCATAGGCATTAATACCATCGGCTCCTGCAAAAACCGACATGTTGCCAAGAAGATGGACAGAAATAAAGCCAATCAGCATCAGCCCTGTCACTGCCATCAGAATCTTTCTTCCTACAGTACTTTTTAACAGATTCATAGTTAATATCCCTCGAGAATGTGAATTGATTGTCAATCAGGGTCAATCTCCTGAATTCAATCACCAATACCTGCCCAAGTTATCCCGACCCAGACCTTCTCACCTCCTGAAACTGAGCCTTCTCATAATTTGTTCATCTTCAACATCAAAATAAAACTGCACCCCTGAGATAGAGTTATCCAAGTTCACAGCAAAATACAAATCGTATACTGTATACTAAATATTGGTATAAAATTAAACAAAAAAAACCATAAATAGATAAATTTTAATCAATAAGGGGCACCAGCAACTACAACGGTTTATACCTACAAAAATGACCGGAAAAGTCATACCTTCCCGGTCATCTGTATTCACTTATTTAAAAGCCTGTATTTTTTTCAGACTCTGTTGCAAAATTTCTCGCTTCTTCTCAGCAGCAGCCAGCTTGCCGCGATCTTTCTCCAACACCTGAGGAGGAGCATTGGCGACAAATTTTTCATTCGACAATTTCTTTTCGAAGAAAACAACATCCTTCTGAACTTTTTCAATCTCTTTCTGCAGCCGCGCCTCTTCTTCTGCAACATTAATAAGGTCAGCCAACGGAATCAAAACCTCAACCTCACCGGCAACCTGTGTTGAAGCCTGTTTGGGACGTTCAACAGCAACACCGACGAGAAGATCTTCCACCCGCGCCAGGGAATGGATATACGCTTGGCCAGCTACAATGGACTGGACGACCGACTCAGTTTTACAATCGAGAACAACCTTGATCCTTTTCCCGGGGGGGACATCAAGCTCACCCCGAACATTACGAATTGCCCGGATAACATCCATCACCAGTTCCATATCAGCAACAACCACATCGTCTATTGCAACGATAGCGCCTGTCGGATAAACAGCCTGCATAATGGAATCAACGACACGATCTCCGGGGAGAGCATGCCAGATCTCTTCGGTCACAAACGGCATAATCGGGTGCAACATCCGCAACAGCCCTTCCAGCACCGTAAACAGAACAATTTGGGTACATTTACGAGCCTCGACATCTTCACCGTACAGATTGCCTTTGCTCAATTCAATATACCAATCGCAGAACTCATGCCAGGTAAATGAGTAAAGAATGTTGGCAGCATCGTTGAATTTATAATTTGTCAGTGCCTGATTCACTTCTTCTGCAGCAAAAGCGTAACGACTTAAAATCCACTGATCTGCTTGCGACAACGACAATTCAGACAAATGACAGTCAGAAGGCTCAAAGCTCTCCAGGTTCATCAAGGCAAAGCGGCTGGCATTCCAGAGTTTATTGACAAAGTTCCGATAGCCGCCAATCCGCTCGGTTGATAATTTAATATCACGCCCCATAGCTGCAAAGGCACAAAGAGTGTAGCGAAAGGCATCAGCACCATATTCATCCACAATCGTCAATGGATCGATCACATTGCCCTTGCTCTTACTCATTTTCTGCCCCTGCGCATCACGCACCAGAGCATGGATATAGACCTCTTTGAAGGGAACCACACCCATAAACTTGGTTCCCATCATCATCATCCGTGCGACCCAGAAAAAGAGAATATCAAAACCGGTTACCAGACAACTGGTCGGATAGAATTTCTGCAGAGTTTCAGTCTTTTCAGGCCAGCCCATGGTTGAAAATGGCCACAGGGCGGAGGAAAACCAGGTATCAAGGACATCGGTCTCCTGCCGGATATTATCACTGCCACAATGTGTACAGGCAGAGATGTCTTCGCGGGAGACAGATATTTCGTCGCAATCATCACAGAACCAGGCCGGAATCCGGTGTCCCCACCAGATTTGCCGACTGACACACCAATCCTGAATGTTGTTCATCCACTCGTAATAGGTCTTCTCCCACTGCTGGGGTACAATTTTAGTCTGACCGGTATCCACCGCCTTGATCGCCTCAGCAGCAAGGGACTTGACCGCGACATACCACTGTTTACTCATATAGGGTTCAATGGTCGTTCTACAACGATAACATTCACCAACGGCATTGGTATAAGCGTCAACTTTCTCCAGCAATCCCTGATCTTCTAGATCGGCAACAACCTGTGTTCTGGCAGCATTGCGCTCTAATCCGGCATAGGAACCACCGTTTTCATTGATCATCCCCGATTCGTCAAGAACATTTATAAACTCAAGATCGTGGCGTTTGCCGATTTCAAAATCGTTAAAATCGTGCGCAGGAGTAATCTTGACTGCGCCGCTGCCAAACTCCATATCGACATATTCATCGGCGATAATCGGAATTTCCCGATCCATCAGAGGGAGCAAAACATTCTTACCGATCAGATCCTGATACCGTTCATCCTCAGGATGAACTGCAACTGCGGTATCACCCAGCATGGTTTCTGGACGAGTTGTTGCAACGATCAGATACTGATCGGTCCCCTGAACCGGATAACGTAGATGCCAGAGGTTGCCCTGCTTGTCCTCGTGCTCAACCTCAAGATCAGATAGCGCTGTGTGACAACGGGGGCACCAGTTAATCAGACGATTATCCCGGTAAACCAAGCCATCATCGTATAAGCTCACAAAGACTTCACGAACTGCCGTTGAAAGCCCCTCATCCATGGTAAAACGCTCACGCTGCCAATCACAGGAAGCACCAAGTCGCTTCAACTGATTGATAATCTGGCCACCAGATTCTTCGCGCCATTTCCAGACCCGTTCAACAAAAGCTTCACGACCCAGCTCATGCCGATCTTTATTCTCCGCTGCAAGCTGCTTTTCAACAACATTCTGAGTCGCGATTCCAGCATGATCAGTTCCCGGCATCCAGAGAACTTCATAGCCAGACATCCGCTTCCAACGGCAGAGAATGTCCTGCAAAGTATTATTCAATGCGTGCCCCATATGGAGAACACCGGTCACATTCGGCGGGGGGATAACGATTGAGTAATGGGGCTTTGGGGAATTTTCATCGGCGTGAAAATCGCCACGCTGTTCCCAGACATCAAACCACTTTTTCTCAACCTGTTCCGGCTCGTAACCCTTATTGAGTTCTGTCTTCATTGCTGGAAAATCCTTGCTTCAAATATGTAGTTGGTTGGTTTCTCTACTTAAATGCTTTAGATAAAATCACAAATGGCTAAGCAAAAATTTTGACCACCAAGGCGTAGTGTTTTTTCAGGGGCGAA
>JAOZMV010000296.1 GCA_029934095.1 Desulfuromusa sp.
AGGGGACTGACCTCTGGTCTGTCTCCCGATTTCGTTAAGTCGGATCTTGCTTCATTTCTGCAATTGTTCTCGAAATATCTATTTTTATTCACAGACTTCAATTATTTATCAAAAAAACGACCTATAGCTTCTGCAACTTCAGTCGAAGCCAACCGTTCGTTGAACATGTCAAGCTCTCGCGACATAGCTGTAGTCACAGCATCCTTCATCCCACGTTTAAGCAAAACTTTGGCAGCACGGATCGACTCAGGTGATTTCTCAGCGAGCTTTTCAGCTGTTTCCGTAGCTTTGGCCAGCAGATTATCTATCGTTACAACCTTGTTGACAAGGCCAATGCGCTCAGCAACCTGACTATCGAACTGCTCACCAAGCATGATCAATTCTGAAGCCTTCTGATAGCCGATCAAATGTGGCAGAATATAACTGGTTCCCCCTTCCGGAGAGAGCCCCAGGTTGACAAATGGGAGAGAAAATCGAGTATCCGGCGTGGCATAAACAAAATCACAGTGGAACAGCATGATGGTACCAATCCCCAGACAGATACCGTTAACAGCTGCAATCACCGGTTTCTGCGCATGCCTGAGAGAATCGATGTAAAGGTTGTGTGGATAAATACGATCTGGAGAGGGGCCATTGCGGAAGGTTCCAAGATCGTTACCGCTGGTAAAACAACCATCAATACCGTGCAGAACAATAGCCCGGATACCATCATCGGCATCTCCGGCCCTGATGGCCTCTGAAATGGCCGTATACATCTCTGCCGTTAAAGCATTCTTTTTCTCCGGCCGATAAATTTGTATATAAAGTGTTGATTTTTCACGTGTCGTAAGAATGTTTTCTACCATCTACACCAGCTTTCCTTTGCCGTTACTGTAACTCGTTTAAAGGTTGGCCAGATAAGCCATCCCCCAAGGACTTTCCGGATTTTGAGTTCGCAGTAGACCACCAACCAATCAGGCTCGCAAGGAGAAAAGTATCCAGGGCCGTGAGGAGGGATGACATTGGAAAATAGGGGTAATGTACCTGTTTATTTCCAGTGACAGCGAATGACCGGGCAGTCAGCCTGGTCGTTTTCAACAGGACTGCCAGCCAGGTCGCGCCAAGAATCCAGCAGGTTTTTATCGTCCGGTGCAATCTTCAAACCACACTGAAGGGCCAACTGTGCCTGAGTTCCGCAGCCATGGGCATGTAGTGCATATGCCAGATTGTTCCAGATCATGATCGATTCAGGCTCGAGAATGGTGGCAGTGTCAAATGCCTTTACCGCTTCGGCCCAGTCATGGTTGGCAAAAGCCATATTGCCCAAGGTCATCCAGGTGACGGCAAGATCCGGCCATTGTCTGCTCGCCTCTCGATAGGCTGTCAGTGCGAGTTCTGAATGCCCTGTTTCCTCGAAGGCATAGGCGGTTTTCAGGTAGCGCAACGGTTCTGCTGTCCTGGGTATTTCGTCAATGGGCACAATGACCAGCGCCCAGAAGCCGGCCCGCTCCCAGGTACGCTCAAATACGTTAAAGGATGAGATCCAGCGCTTTGTTTTTCCAGACCGAAGAATGATTTCCTGAGAGTCGGTAGCGTAACCGACAACAACCGCATAATGCCATTGCGGGTACCATGAAAAACCAAGATTCTGCAAAACCAGTACCGGATTTCCCGCGGCTATTTCGGTCAAGAGATCAGTAAGTTGAGGCTTTAATGGGTACGGCAGCAGGTTGTGGCGTCGCGCGGACACAGCCATTTCAATTTGCAGGCTGCCCTTGCGCTCAGGGATATAGACCTGGGTGGATAATGCTTCAGGTGTGACATCAACACCATTGGCTTCCAGCAGGGTAGCCAATGCGGCGGGGCCGCACTGGTACTCTGTCTGGGGGTAAAAGGGTGTATCCGTAAGTTCAATTGCCGGAGGGAGAAACTCCGGCCAGTCAGTCTGTATCTGCCTGCTTTGCGGTGTTGCTGCACACCCGCTGAGGAGCAGCAGACCTACCAGCCAGTTCAACGCTTTCATTTATCGTTATCAATCACCTACAGAATGGATGAATGGGAATATATTCGTTGCTCCAATGACATCCGTAATCACAAAGACAATGAATATCAGTACAATGATGCCAAGCACGCCGCCACCAGCAGGAAGTGCATCAAGTTGCTGGTTGACCTGCGCAATTTCTGCCTGGGTCATTTGATTAATGCGGTTCTCTATATCTGCAGTATTGACACCCATGCTGAGCAGCTGTCCCTGCACATCTGCGCGATGAATTGTCTGTAGCAGAACTTTTTTACCATTCGCCTGCTCGCTTTGATGAAGAACCTGGCTGTTCGAAATCAGGGCGGCCTGAGCCTGCCCGAATGAAACAAAAATTAATGATATCGACAAAAACAAGACCAGAGTGCGACGAAATGCTTTCATGATGAGCTCTCCTTCGTAATTAAAGTTAGGTGCTATAGAAATTCGATGAGATCGATTAGCATGACCGCTGCTGCAGCTGTTAATGGGTACCGATTTCCGGATTATGGCAGCAGAAATGTCAAAGTCAAGCAGCGTATTAAAAGAGGACAGATCTATTTTCTCTGTTCACCGCGCGCCTTGAGGGGACTGACCTCTGGTCTGTCTCCCGATTTCG
>JAOZMV010000297.1 GCA_029934095.1 Desulfuromusa sp.
ATGACGATCAGTTGGGATAAGCAGAATAATGTGGATAAGGCGGAAGCGCTAATCCGCAAGGCTGCCGCTCAGGGGGCGAACATTATTTTAATTCAGGAGCTGTTCGAAGCGCCATACTTTTGTATCGAACAGCTGGAAAAGCATTTTGATCTGGCAACCAGCTTGGAAGAAAATACGACCGTCAAACGTTTTCAACAGTTGGCTAAAGAGCTGGATGTGGTTTTACCTTTCAGCTGGTTTGAAAGAGCGAATCGTGCTTTTTTCAATTCCCTGGCGATGATAGATGCCGATGGCAGCATTCTTGGCGTCTATCGTAAGAGTCATATTCCCAATGGTCCCGGATATCAGGAAAAACACTATTTCAATCCGGGAGATACCGGCTTTAAGGTTTGGGATACCAAGTATGCAAAGGTTGGTGTGGGGATTTGCTGGGATCAGTGGTTTCCGGAAACTGCACGTTGTCTGGCGCTGCTGGGTGCGGAAATACTGATGTATCCTACTGCAATCGGTAGTGAGCCGCCTCCGGCTCCGCCGCTGGACAGTAGCGGCCACTGGCAGCGAGTCATGCAGGGTCATGCCGGTGCCAATCTGATGCCTTTGGTCGCGTCTAATCGCATTGGCACCGAGGTGGCGACCCATGACGATAATTACAATATAACCTTTTACGGGTCATCGTTTATTGCCGATCAGACAGGCGCCAAAGTAAAAGAGGCGAATAAGACCGATGAAGCTGTACTGGTGCATACCTTTGATCTTGAGGCGGTGCGTAAGTATCGTGAAGGTTGGGGCGTGTTCCGTGACCGGCGTCCCGAACTTTACGAACCTATAGCGACCTTGGATGGCCGCTTCAGGCGTGATTGATTTACACCTGTTTGATTTGGATGGAAACTGAAGAAACTCCTCTCTAGCACCTGTTGCTCAGAAGGATGGAACAATTGCCAGGAACACAATTCCTGCCACGGAAATACAAAGTCGGAGATGTTGAGATTCACAATGCCGAACATTTTCTGGAGCTGTTATAGGCTGCTCTCATCTGCATCTACCTCATCTTCCTGAAAAGATGAATTGGATGCCGAACTATCTGATTCTCTCAGCTGCTGAGAGCGCAATTTCTTCCATGAATTCTTGACAAAATAGGTCAACTGATATATCACATCCAATATGGCAATTCATTAGAGTCACACCAAGCTACTAATTTTCTTCTCTAGAATCACAATTATTTGAAAGATATCCCGCTATGCCGATACCCGCCAGTTCCAAACCGATCAACCGCTTCAGCATGCGGGAGGAAGTTTATAACACCCTGCTTGGCTGGATTATGGAGGGTGAACTTCGTCCCGGAGAAAAAATTCTTGATAAAGATCTGGCTGAAAAAATGGGGGTCAGCCGCACCCCGGTTCGCGAGGCTCTGAGACGGCTGGAAGATAAAGAGTTAGTCGAATCTTCAGCAAACCGCTGGACGCGAGTGGCGGAAATATCAATTGACGAAGCAGAAAAAATCTATCCAATCCTATGGACTATGGAAGAGCTGGCTGTTGCCCAGGCGATTGAGAATCTGACCGAAATTGATTTCAAGAGGATGGAAGCGATAAATAATACCCTTGATAAAGCACTGAATGATGGTGATCCGGTTACAGCATCTCAGGCTGATGCACAATTTCATGATATCTATATCGAACGTTCCAATAACCATTTTCTGATCAACATTCTTCAAGACCTCAAAATCAGACATCGGCGAGTGGAGGTGACCTATTTTGAAGGCTCTGCCTGTGCCAAAGATTCGGTCGCAGAACACCGACTGATTCTTAAGGCGTTGCGATCTGGTGATCTGGCCCGGATCCAGTCGATGATTTGCTCCAACTGGCAAAACAGTTTGGGGCGGCTGAAAAGCATTGAACCTAAAACCAACATCAATAACTTAACTATTTCCCTCCATCCAAAAACCTGACGGAGTTACTTATGTCGATTGATTATAAGAAAATTGTTGAAAGAGCAGAATTTTACAAACCACAAATATCGGCATTTCTCCGGGATATGGTTGCCATTCCCAGTGAAAGCTCTGATGAAAAAAAAGTTATCCAGCGGATCAAGCAGGAGATGGAAGCGGTCGGCTTCGACCGGATTGAGATCGATCCAATGGGCAATATCCTTGGCTATATCGGCCATGGGAAACACCTGATTGCCATGGATGCTCATGTCGATACGGTCGGCATCGGCAATCGTGACAATTGGGAGCATGATCCCTATACAGGATATGAGGATGACGAAATCATCTTCGGTCGAGGAACCAGTGACCAGGAGGGTGGTATGGCCTCCATGGTCTACGCTGGAAAGATCATCAAAGATCTGGATCTTGATGGTGATTATACGCTGTTGGTGACCGGGACAGTTCAGGAAGAGGATTGTGATGGCCTCTGCTGGCAGTATATTATTGAAGAAAGCAAGATCAGACCTGAATTTGTCGTTTCAACCGAGCCGACTTCCCTTGGTGTCTACCGGGGTCAGCGGGGACGGATGGAAATCCGGGTTGATGTTGCCGGTATCAGCTCCCACGGTTCTGCACCGGAACGGGGTGATAACGCGATCTTCAAAATGGCCCCAATCCTCACGGA
>JAOZMV010000298.1 GCA_029934095.1 Desulfuromusa sp.
CTAGCGCAACTGCAAGTTCCGGTTGAGACCCTGCTGACTTTGGAAAACGTGAGTCCAGAAACGGCTGAAATATCTGCCTATGAGCTGAGTCGCATGTCACTGACGAAATTGATCCATCGAGTCGTGGCTGATAATCAGCAGGTACAGATACAAAAAACCGACTGGATGATCAGACAGGCCGAAGCAGAACAATCCCGCGCTATTTTTGAGCCGGAGCTGCTTACTTCAATAGAACGGCAGATGCACAAACAGCGAAATACCGTACAGGAATCTTTGAACCGGAATTATGACTCAACCTATTCCGAACATAACTGGAAATACGATGCCGCACTCCAGGCTCTGGTTCCAACCGGCGGGCAAGTTAAACTGGGCTATAATTTCAACGAACTCTCCAACAGTATGACCCGTTCATTGAGTGACGATAAAAATGAATATCAGATGTATCTGGGGGTCAGCTTAGTCCAGCCGCTGCTGAAAAATGCCGGAACAAAAGCCACCTATGCAGGGATTATGAGTGCTGATCTTGAATCTCTGGCAGCATTTCAAGATTATCGCCTGAGAATGATGCAGCGTGTCAGTAAAGTTTCGGTTGAATATTGGGACTATTATCAGGCACAGAAAAAACTCACCCTCAGAGATGAGTCGTACCGGATTGCCGCACAAATTCTGGCTGACAACCAGGAACGTTATCGCACCGGAAAAATGGCAGAAACCGAAGTTTTGGAAGCCATCATCGGGGTCAACACCCGGAAAACCCTTCTCAGTGAAACGGCACATGCACAGCTGAGGGTGGCTAATCGATTGCGGAGTTTACTCGCACTGACTGGCACAGATCCCAACATTCTGGACAACTTGGGAACCAACAGCAAAAAACAACCTGCTGGGCAATCGGTTAGCAGCCAAGAGATCATCCCCTTTAAACAGCTGGATTCCCCGATAGCACAAGGGGCGTTGAGCCCGGCACCACCCCCTGATCCGGATCTCAGCACCCCCCCATTTTTGTTGGAACAACTGAGTACCAACAGAGATGAAATTATCCGCTCAGCATTCGAGTTACGCCCCGAATATCTGGCGGCAAGAAAAAAACTGGAACAGGCCGAAATAAAAATCAGTTTTGATGAAAACCAACGCTGGCCAGAGCTTGATCTGATCGGTAGCTATGGCCTCAACAGCCTCGACACCAATACCGGTGGTTCCTGGGATCAGATCGAAGATGGATCCTACTCATCCTGGTCAGCTGGTTTGCAATTCCGCCTGCCACTCCAGGGAGATATCGCCAGCCGGAGTCAACTGAAGAAATCCAAGTTGGAAAAACGGCGCCAATTGATGATTTTAAAAGAAATTGAGATTGAGATGAAAAACCGGATTGATACAGCGATTGACAATGTCATGCGCACCACCGAGCAGTTAAAATATGCCCGACAGATTATCAATATTCAGAAACGACTGTTCGATACCGAACTGATCAGACTGCAAGCAGGACAAAGCAGCAGCCGCTTGGTTCTGGAAAAAGAGGACGATTATCGTCTGGCGAAAGAAGATGCATTGAGCAATACCATAAGACAACAAAGGGCCCTGGTAGAAATGGAACTGGCCAGCGGCACCATCCTGCAAAATTACGGGGTGGATAGCATGGAGACAGAGCTTTGAACAAAATAGGAAAAAACATCTCCGCCCCGGTCAGGGTATCTCCTTCATGGAGAATCAAAGAACTCCTGCTGGTTGGAATCGTCTTGATCTCTTTACTTTATTACCCTCAACCCTCTGCCGCTGAAGAATTTGAAATCTCGGGTTTTACTGAAGCGGTACAAAATTCAGCATTGGGACTTTCAATGATCGGGCGGGTCGCGGCAATCAAAGTTGTCGAAGGAGAACAGGTTGAACGGGGGCAGATATTGCTACGGTTAGATCAAGAGTTGGCAACGTTAGAGGTCAAACGGCGCAAAGTCATATGGGAAAACCAGATTGAGATTGAAGCGGTCACCGAGCAGGTCAAAACTTTAAAAAAACACCTGGATGCCAGCCGCGAACTATACCAATCCACCGGTTCGGTTCCTCGTGAGGTACTGGAAAACAAGGAATTGGAATATACCTTTGCCGTTGCCGATTTGGGCCGACTTGAAATTGCCAAACAGCGCGAAAAAATTGAATATGATAGTGCCCGGACACTGCGGTCCAAACGCAACCTCTATGCCCCATTTACCGGAGTTATTGAAGAGTTGTTAGTCGGCATAGGGGAAAGCTGTGATATCGACACGCCACTCATCGAATTGGTCGATACGAGTCAAGGCTATTTTGTCGCCAATGTAGAGCTGGAAATTTCTGCCAACCTGGAAGTGGGACAAAAGGTACAACTGCAGCTGCAAACAGAAACAGAACCTCTCTCCATGGAAGCAGAAATTGTTTACATCAGTCCCCTGGTTGACCCGGCCAGCGGTTTACGCCTGATCAAGGCATTGTTTGATAATCAACAGGGACAAATCATTCCCGGTGTCGCCGGGGTCATGCGTCTGTTAGAACAGTAACAATTTGTTATCAGTTTGGAATACCTGTGTCCGATATAAACTCAATCAAAGAGCTCCACTCTTTTCCCGGACATCCGGCACAATT
>JAOZMV010000299.1 GCA_029934095.1 Desulfuromusa sp.
CATCGTTCACTTCAGTTGGAATCGTAAAACGGTAACTGTAAATTTTTGCCATTTTCGGACAGCCTCCTAAGGGAGATAATCTTCTCTTACCGGGGAAAACACTTCAACTGCCACCGTATCTTCCAGAATCACTGCATTGTGTTCAATATCCCCAGCAATACACCAGCTGTCACCCGGCTCAATACTGAAGGTTTCAGCACCGATAGTCAACTCCATGTTGCCAGATACCAGATAGCCGGTCTGTTCATGGGGATGACTATGGCGGGGGAGGAGCGCCCCTTTTTTCATCTGGAATTCAACCAGCAGGGTTTTTTCACCATGAACGAGAGTCTTCATCTCAATCTTGTCAATTGCTGGTTTGTACCCTTCAGCGGATT
Source organism: Desulfuromusa sp. (assembly GCA_029934095.1). Lineage (GTDB taxonomy): Bacteria > Desulfobacterota > Desulfuromonadia > Desulfuromonadales > Geopsychrobacteraceae > Desulfuromusa. The sequence goes on from JAOZMV010000299.1 coordinate 378, forward strand.
TTTTCTGAAACACGACATACTCCTACTGGATTATTTATAGTTGAGAGTGAAAACATTTTGGTTTGTACTGTCCAGAAAACAAGGTTGGCAAGAAACTATTTTCCCTTGAATTCTGCTTGCCGTTTTTCCAGAAATGCCTGCATTCCTTCTTTCTGGTCAGCAGTAGCAAAACAGAGTCCAAATAGTTCTGCTTCGTATTGATTTGCACGATCAAGATCAAGCTCCAGGCCGTTGTGTACCGCCTCTTTGGCCAGTTGAACAGCGTAGGAGCCTTTACTAATGATGGCGGAAGCCATCTTTTTTGTGGTATCCAGGAGCTGATCGAGGGGAACAACCTTGTTCGCCAACCCGATCCGGTAAGCCTCAGCAGCGTCAATCATTTCACCGGTTAAGATCAATTCCAATGCACGACCTTTGCCGATCAATCGTGCCAGGCGCTGCGTTCCACCAAAACCCGGGATAACACCAAGATTAACTTCTGGTTGGCCAAATCTGGCATTTTCCGCAACAATGCGGATATCACAGCCGAGTGCAAGTTCACAGCCACCGCCTAAAGCAAAACCATTGACGGCTGCAATGACAGGTTTCGGACAGCGTTCAATAGCAGACATGACCCGGTGGCCAAGTTTGGCAAACTGACGTGCTTCAAGGGCTGAAAGGGGTTGCATGGCAGCAATATCAGCTCCGGCAACAAAGGCTTTTTCCCCACTCCCTGTAAGAATAACTACTTTGACAGCAACGTCTTCAGCAACACTAGCAAAGATATCTTGCAATTCTAACAAGGTTTTTTCATTGAGGGCGTTCATGGCCTTGGGGCGGTTGATGGTGATGATGGCGATCCCACTGTCAATTTGAATCAATAGATTTTCGTAAGTCATGATATCCTCCGGCAAATCAGAAAATAATATTTTACATCGGGACTATGTTAAGGGAAAAGAAAGCTTTTTACGCTACTCTTTAAAGGATCAAAATGTTTCTTTCCTGAGCTCAAAAACCTCTGTTAAGTTGTGATACTTGGTCATTTATCGTCCAGAAATCGTACAGGTAGCCTAAACCAAAGATTCCAGCAGTAAAAAAATAGATAATTCCACTGATCCATTTGCCCAGATACAAACGATGTATGCCGAATAGACCGAGAAAAGTTAGTAGAATCCAGGCGACAGTGTAGTCAAAGTTGCCAGGAACAAAACGTAGATTGGCCTGACGATCCATCGCGGGGATCAGAAACAGGTCGATAAGCCAACCGATCCCAAGCAGACCCAGGGTCAAAAAATAGATAGTTCCTGATATCGGTTTCCCATAATAAAATCGATGCGACCCGGTAAAACCAAATATCCATAAAATATAGCCAATGGTTTTCTGATGGGTGTCGTAAGTATTATCCACTTCTTGCTCCTTATTCTGTGTTTATTCAGGTTCAATCCCCAGTGCGACCAGGTAGCGTGAAACCATATTGTATGTGGCAATCACGCCAATAATCTCTACCAGGTGCTGGTCATTTTGCAGGACATTTTTAACCGCAGTCATGGTTGTCTCATTAACTTGTACCGTGCGGGTCATCTCCATGCTGAGTTGAATGATGGCATTTTCTTGTGGGTTAAAGAGTAAACTGTTTGAATCTGGGTGGTCAATCTGCTGGAGTGCAGCGAGCTGATCTTCAGTCCCACCGGCTTTCAAGAATTCTGCAGCGTGTTGAATAAATTCGTATTCGGCTTCGTTGAGTATTGCAATCACGCAGATAGCCAGTTCACGCAATTTAGCGGGAATATCCAAGTCATTCCTGACTGTGCTGAGAAAGTTGTTCCAACCCGTTGCAAAAGAGGGGCTGTACAGCAGCATTCGATCCAGGTTCAATAAGGTTCCACCTCGTCGAGTACGGATAGCCGCAACCAGATCAGCTGGCTCCAGAATATCTTTAGATTTGTAAGGGATCACAGGCATCGATGTTTCCTGATTTAAATTTGAGACAGTCAAATCGAGATTACGTTATTGTCATGACTACTGCAAGAATTCTTGACTTGATTTATTGATAATCACTGTTTGTGGATAGATGATTGTTAATAGTGGAGTTTTATTGTCGATCTGTATGTTGATTAAAGAAAATCTCCTGTTATAATGTTAGTGATTCTTTATTTATGCTGCAAACCAGTTGAATTCCCTAGTTTTTTTATTTTGGAAAAATATGAGTCTCAGCTTAAATGAAATAATTGATCTGGATGACCTGCAGGCGTT
>JAOZMV010000300.1 GCA_029934095.1 Desulfuromusa sp.
ATGCCGGCACGGTCAACGGCGTGTTGTGTCCGTTGTGGATCGGTATTGTTTCGTGGTCAGGCCAACAGTATTGATCGTACCCTTGCATGGAGCCTCGCTGGATTGGTGCTTTATATTGTTGCTGTTTCCTATCCCTTCCTGGGAATGAAAATGGGTGCGATTGAGCAGCACACCAGTCTTTTGAGTGGGGTGGAGCAGCTATTCGCTCAGGGGATTATCCCTCTGGCGACACTGGTGTTGCTGACCTGTGTCGTGCTGCCTCTGCTGCAGTTGTTGGGTCTGCTCTATGTCTTTATCCCCCTTAAACTCAATATTCGGGTCAAGTTTGCAATCCCGGTCTTCCGTTTACTTGGACAGATTAAACCCTGGAGCATGATGGAAATCTACATGCTGGGTATATTGGTCTCGATTGTCAAATTAGGCAAGATGGCAACGATCGTCCCTGGTCTGGCTGTTATTGCCTTTGCTTTGCTCATCTTTGTTCTGGCTTTTGCTTTCTCTGCTGTTGATCATCATATGGTCTGGGAACGGCTGGAGGAGGATTCATGAGTGAAAACCATTCCTCAGCAAAAAAAATGGGGCTGGTCAGTTGTTCCGACTGCCATCTGCTCAGTCGCTGGCCAAAAGTTTCTGGTTCCCAGGCTGTTTATTGCCCCCGTTGTGGTGGTGAACTGCATCAGCGCAAGCCGAACAGCCTCACGCGAACCTGGGCTCTGCTGATTACGGCTATAATCTGCTACATCCCCGCAAATGTCCTGCCCATGACGATCACTTCAGCACTGGGTACCGTCTCGGCGGATACCATCATGAGCGGTGTTGTTTATTTTTTGCATAGTGGCTCCTGGGAAATTGCCCTGGTTATTTTTACGGCAAGTATTTTCGTCCCATTTATGAAGTTTATAGCTTTGATCTACTTGTTACTTTCGGTTCAGTTTAAGTCAATCAAGCGACCCAAAGATCGCACCCGAATATACCAGCTGACCGAACTCATTGGTCGATGGTCGATGCTTGATGTCTATGTTGTGACCATCCTGATTGCGTTGGTCAAACTCGGTATTCTGGCGGAGATAACCGCCGGACCGGCAGCTATCTATTTTGCTTCAGTTGTTGTAGCGACCATGCTTGCCGCGATGAGTTTTGACCCCCGGCTGATATGGGATATTGTGGAGGATGAAAATCATGAGTGAAGGGAATTCTGAAATGAAACATGCCGAACCGGCTCCTGAGGCGCAGATTGACACCAAGCGCAGGTTTTCGATCATCTGGGTGATACCGATTATTGCTCTGCTGATTGGTGGGGGATTGGTTTTTAAGGCTCAGATGGCAAAAGGGCCAACGATCACCATCTCCTTCGAGAATGCTGATGGCCTGACTGCGGATAAGACCAAAATCAAATTCAAGGATGTTGAAATTGGTAAGGTGACAAAGATCGACTTGCAAAAGGACCTTTCCGTCGTTGTGCTGACTGTTGAATTAAATAAAGGGACTAAACCTTACTTGACAGAAAACACCCGATTTTGGGTGGTGCGGGCTCGGGTCGGTGCCGGGGAGGTTTCCGGTTTGGGGACCCTGTTTTCCGGGGCTTACATTGGGATAGATCCATCAAGCGAAGGGGCGAAGCAGGTTGCTTTTAAGGGGCTTGAGATACCACCCGTTTTGACAGAAGACCTCCCTGGAGGCGATTTTACTCTTAAAGCAAAAGAACTCAATTCACTCGATCTTGGTTCTCCTATTTATTATCGTGGGATTAAAGTTGGTAAGGTGGTGGCATATCAGTTTGATCAAGAAGCTGATGCGGTTCTTATCAATATCTTCGTTAAAGCCCCTTTTCATGAGAAGGTTTTTCAGAACACCCAATTCTGGTCTGCCAGTGGAATTGATTTTACCATGGATGCCAATGGAATCAAGGTGGATACACAATCTCTGGTATCCATCATGACTGGTGGTGTGGCATTTGACCTCCCTTCTGGGGAGACTCATGACAGAATTGCAGAGGATGCAACAATGTTCCCACTCTACCCGAATCGGGAGAAAAGAGATGAGCAGAGCTACACGGTCAAGCGCAATTATTTGATGTATTTTGATCAAAGTATTCGCGGTCTTTCACCCGGGGCTCCAGTTGAAGTTTTGGGGGTTCAGATTGGGGAGGTGGTTAGTACCAAGCTGGTTTTTGACGAGAAAAATCAAAAATTTCTCATCCCTGTCCTGGTTGCAATTGAGCCCGAACGTCTCAGTACTTTAATCACTGAAACGGGGGAGGTTCTTGATGATAAACAATTAAGGCAGAAATTGACTGTAGAACAACCAGATCTGGACGCTTCTTTCCCGATTAAAATAAAAAAGTTGGTTGCCAATGGTTTTCGGGCTCAGTTGAAGACTGGAAGTTTATTGACGGGTCAACTTTATATCGATCTTGATTACTATCCAAATGCACCGGCAGCTGAGGTTACTATGGAGGGTGATTATCGTGTTTTTCCAACTATTTCGGCCCCCCTTAAACAAATTGGTCAGCGGGTCGATAATATCTTGAAGAGGATTGAAGACCTTCCTCTGGATGAAATGGGTCAGAATATCAATAGTATTCTGCAGAAAATTGATAGCATCC
>JAOZMV010000037.1 GCA_029934095.1 Desulfuromusa sp.
TAAAGTTAACGAACAATCGGTCTTGATATGGTTCCACCAACCCGTAATAAATAGCTGCCATCGACCGTTGGTCGAACGCCGGTCAAGTTGAGAAGATCCCGCAAACTATCAGGTGTCGTTGCAGTCGGGTGCAAACGAATATTAAGATTCAACCGTGACTGTTCAACCGTCTCTCCAATCAGGATATTTCCTCCACCACTCAATTCCAAAGCGCCGCCGGTGAGAATAGCTTTCTCCAGGCTGATACGCCGCTGAGTTAGCTTTCCCTCCAGTCGCAACATGCCAGCAAAAAAGTCAGCAGGCAAGCCAATCCGGGCTAACCCCAGAATCCGTACATCCTTTAAAGAGAAAGAAAAGTGACCCCGACCAGTCATCTCTGGTGAAATATTTTCACCTTCAAGCTGACCGGTTAACTGCCCACTGACACGATAAGGGAGATCCTGCTGCTGTAAAGCATCCAGGGCAATAGCAGCGATTTCCACGCTGAACTGACCACTCCGAGCCACCGCCGCATCAATCTTACCACCAGCCAGAGTAGCGACCAGGCGAATCTTCTTATTTGCAGAGAAAAGGCTACTCCACGCCGGGGTGATTTGTAATTCGGTCAACTCTAAATCGGTCAATCCCGGCACCCGGGGAGAAATTAACAGATCGAGTCCCAACCCCAGGGGAAAGAGCATGGCGGCATTACGACCCTCCATCTGCAGACCCGTTTGCTGAGAGACATCCTGAAGCAACCGACGCTGCAGTACATCGGCGGGAAAGAATGTCCAGAAGGAGAAACATCCACTGACGACAAACAGTAGCAGGCAAAGAAGAAATAAACGACGGTTACCAGCGAACCGCTGTCGGTTGAAGATTGAGGAGATCCAGCGACTCATAGTCTCTCCAAAGACATCAGAACCATATTGACATCCAGAATCGAATGGTCTTCAAAACGAGACCTGACTCGCATCGATTTCACCTGGATACCACCGTTACGATATTCAATAGCGTGTAGAAGTTTTGTTAATTGCAACAGAGATATTTTTTCCAGCCGGATTTCAACCGCTTGCAGACGGAAAGCACCCTGAGTTGTGGCTGGCTGCGGGTGCATGGAAAGTAATTGCTCCCGGACACCGGTTTTCTCAGTAAGGCTTTCAACTTGGGAAAAAAGAGGCCGATTCCCCTTTTTTTTGATCTCAACTGCGGCAAGCTGTCGACGTAATTGGCTGATTTGAGTCCCCATTTTTTCTACTTTAACTAAACTGTGTCGATGAGCAACAATTCTGCGATCCAGGTTATTCATTGTTTCAAAATAAGGTTGGAGCAGAACAAACCAGGCAAACAACAACGCCAGAACAATGACACCGACAAAAACGAAGACTTTTTCTCTCGGGTTAAGGCGATTAATCATGACCCTCCCCCTTTGCTGAATTTTAGTTGCAATTCAAAATCAACCTGGCTGTTATCGGTTGCCAGTTTGGCGCCAACAATTTCGACATGATTAAACAGATAATTCTTTTTCAATTTTTCAGCGATATGGTCAACCGACTCAAAAGAATCTGCATTCCCCGAGAGGCGTACTTCGTCTTTATTATAGCTGAGCTCCAGAAAATCAACTCGGATATCCCGATCAATACTGCTGGACAAGCCTTGCAAAACCGTCGCCGCACCATGGCCACCAAGACCAAAGAGTTGAACCTGTTTTTGCAGATTCTTCAGCTGGCTCTCCAATTGTAACGGCACGTCAACAATTGTCGTATTGGCAGGCATAACCTGAAAGAAAGCCTCTGTCATCTGTTGCTTTAATTGATGTTCTTCACGGGTTTTCTGCAGATAACCAAGGTGTATTGTCAGTGCTCCACAGACAACAACTAAAAATGACAGCAGGGCAATAGCAACAAGTTTGGCACGAAAAACCTCCAATTGGCCCTGTGCAGAAAATTCTCCTTGTCGAAAATTCAACTGTACTGATTTCTTTGCTCCACGCATTTCGGTCAGAGCCAATAACGCTGCCGGGGCCATTTCGCAGTTCACTCTCGTTCCAAACACATCTTCAGCGGGGGTCAAAATAGTTCGGTTGGTTTTATAAAGCATCAGCAGAAGCTCTTCAGTCACCCCTGCCCCCATAATCCAGAGGGGAAACTCCTCATAACCAATGGCACTTTCCAGCTGACTCACTTGATTGGCAATAAAATCAAAAATTTCCTCTTCGTTCAATTCACTGGTTCCTGGCAATAAACGGTAATCCTTGATCATGCCATCGTAAACCAGCGACACAACAACTTCGAGCCGCCGGCAATAAATAAGAATTCCATCTTGTTCACTCAAAACAGGAAGCAACGCAAAAGGGAACAGGTCGATACGGCGGGGGTTCTGTTCCGAATCCGGGAAATAGGTTAACAGTTCACCCACCTCGCGTTTATTGACAACAACAGCATCCACCTCATAATCATTTTCGCACGCCCGGGGGGGCAAAAAAGAGATCAAGTGTTCATCGAGCGAGATTGGCAGCTGTGAATTCAACTCTAACGGCAGAGCGGCCTCAATTTTATTTTTTTCACGAAATGGAAAATGGAGCCGTCGAAACAAACCAACCCGGCAGGGCAATGCCGTCACCAAACGGTCACCCAAGATGATTTTACCACCCACAATCGCTTCGATTGCCGCAGCTGCTGCATCCGGAGTATCATAGCTGCGCTTACCCAGCTCGACATCAATCTTCCCCGACACTGCGGTTAAAACCGCAACTCTGACATCTGTACCTTCCAGATCAATGCCGATAAAACGCTTAGACATGGTATTATTCCACCTTGAAACTCAGGAGTTTATTCCCTTGTTTGCTGACAATAGCTTTTACATAACGGGTTCCCTGATTGACCTGCCCCCGACTTGCAACCTCATAGACTGATCCTGCCACCCCGACCGAATCGCGCAACCATGCAGCAGACCAGCGGTTACCGATACCCTCTACCTGAGCAAGGTTTGATAATATCTGGAACGGCGATTGCTGTCGATAATCAACCAGAGCAACAATGTCCTGCCAGTCCAAAAGAACTTCAATATTTTCTTCGGCGGCAGAAAACTGCCAGGCATACAAAACTTCTGCGGGGGCGGTATTCAGGTTGATCTGTTCCTCACCAACAACTCTGACATAAGGTATTAACTTTTCGAATCGTTGCAAATCAAACCCCTTTACCAACCTCAACTCAGCTAAAATAGTCAGTTTTTCACCCCGACGGCGATAGGAAGGCTGCAGGTTGTCATAATAAGCATCATCCGGAGTTGTTTGAGTTTTGTCGGTTATAAACCAGTAAACTAGAGAATCAGCCAGCTCCTGCGCCTGAAATTGGTCCAACTGCAGAATTTCTTTACAGAGAGTCACAAACCGGTGATAACCCGGTAAAGGGTTACCACGATTATCAGCAATAAAATTAAGATTAAAACGTCCGGTCAAATCAGCAATAGTAATGCTGACATCACCATCACCAGCTGGAATATTAACCAACGGATTCCCCCAGAACTCCGAGGAGTGGTCAAACTCATTGTCATCTTCCTGAAGAATCATCCGCGCCGCCTCAATTCCGCCCCGGGCTAAGTAGTAAGCTTTGGTTCGGTCACGAAATGTTTCGGTTGCCCGTAGATCAACCAGAGTTGAAAAGGAAAACTCAATCACCAAAGCACTGAGCAAGGCGACAATGATCAGAACCAGGAGTAATGCCATCCCGTTTTGATTACGTAGAGAATTCATCCCCGCACCCCGGAAAGGACAAAGCTACTACGAAACGGGATCAAACGGTCATCAATTTCCAGCTCCAGAAAAATTTCAACCATCTGTGGAGGAGCCTGGCCAGACCAGCTATCCTGCCAGGCACCCCGATTAAAATAGCGCACCTGAAACGTTTTCAAACCGGCAATAAAAAGCAGTGGTTCAGACGCAGCCAGATCAGCCAGCAGTCCCTGTTCACTACGTAAGAGATCGGCAGTCTCCTGGTTCTGGCGTATTTCGTAGCGAACCCGTGAAACGCCTCCATGCTGCTGTAATCCAGGGGAAACAAGCTCGGTATTAAACTCAAAAAAGGTTTCTCCAGCAAGATTAATACCTGAACTAAAAACAGCCCCTTTCCCCTGAGGTGAAGACCTCAAACTACTCAGTTCTCCACCGATCCGATCGAAAAAAATCCGTGCCTGATGGTACAGATCACCCTCTGTTTCGAAACGGTTACGAGCTTGACTGACTGAGCTGAATATCCCGTAGATACTGGTTAGAACCAGGCTGGAAATAAAAATAGCCAGCAATACTTCAATCAGAGTAAATCCCCGCGAGGTATTGCTCATCCCGCACCCTTATCCGGCAAAAAAGAAACCAGTTGAACCTGTTCATTCTTTTCAGCCACCCCCCATAAAACCGTAACAGTGACCTGTTTCACCTGATTGATCAAAGTATCCTGATAACTGACCTGCCAACGAAAAGTTTCAAATGGTGCGGCGAAATCATCCTCCTGTGGTTCCCAATTTAATCGTCTATTTCCAAGATTCAGCTCCAGTTCACTCATCAATTGTTGCGCCAGCAGGGTCGCGCTGGTTAACTTCTGGATTTTATCCTGAACCAGAATAGAACGGTTCGATAATCCCAACAATGACACCAGTGCAATAGCGACAATTGCCAGTGCAATCATCACCTCAAGCAGAGAAAACCCCCTATTGCACTGTCGCATACTCGTCATCGATCGTTATCGATCCCGTCAATGGTGAAAATACAATCTGCACTTCAGTTCCGTTTTCTTTACGCAGTACCAAGCTGGCTTGTTCCATCCAGCCGAGGGGGAATATCCGGATAGAAATCTGACCGGTAAGAAAAGTTCCCTTCCCCTTGACATCGATCTGTTCAATTTGCAGCGGCGCCAGCATCAGTTCACGCCCGAATGACTCTTTTTCTACCTTTCCAGAACTGGATCGCAAGCGAAACGTCTGGAGGCTGTTACGGTTCAAGTCAAATGTGAGTAAATGTTCGTCCCGGGTCAAGGTCGCTTCATTATACAATTGTTTGACAGTTCCAGCGATCCGCCGCAACACCAGGCGCTCATTGCCACCACCCAGATTCTCCATCAGCGGCAAACTGATAACGCTGATCAGCGACAAAAGAACAACGACAATCAACAGTTCGATCAGCGTAAACCCTGAGCGATTAATCGATATTCCAGTTGGCGATATCGGCATCTTCACCCTCTCCCCCGGTTTCGCCATCGGGGCCATAAGAAAAAAGATCAAGTTCCCCGTGGACGCCAGGGTGGAGGTAAAGATAAGGTTGCCCCCAGGGGTCGAGAGGGATTTTTCTGATATAACCACCCGCTTTGTAGCGACCGGGAACCCTTCCAACTGTCGGTTTTGTAACCAGAGCCTGTAAACCCTGCTCAGTTGAGGGATAAAACCCGTTTTCCAGCTTGAATATCCCCAGTGCCGCCTCAAAACTATGAATCTGAGTCGCTGCTGAAGTTCGTCGCGCTTTCTCCGGTTCATTCAGCAGGCGGGGGACAACAATTGCGGCCAGAATACCAAGAATCACCACGACAACCATAATTTCTATCAGGGTAAAACCACGCTGATTACGTTTGTATAAATCCATGAATATCTCCTCAACCTGAAACTTTATCCTATCCCCTGGCTAGCCTGAAAAATCGGCAGCAGAATAGCCAACACAATGAAACCAACAACCGTTCCCATCAACAGAATCATCAATGGTTCCAATAACGCCATCAAACCATTCAATCTGGTCTGAACTTGATGTTCGTACATTTCAGCAATCTTGAACAACATCCCCTCAAGTTCACCACTCCGTTCACCGACCGCTGTCATCTGCGACAACATCGCAGGAAACACCCCCGACTCATAAAGAGGTGTCGACAACCCAGCCCCCTCGGTCACCTTTTCCCGAACCACCTCAAGGGCCTGCTGCAGGTAGCTATTTCCAAGCAGATTCTGAACAATCTCTAGGGCGGTCAACAACGGCACACCACTGCGCAGCAACGTTGCCGTTGTCCGGGCAAAACGGGCCGTAGCATTCTGTAAGGCCAGAGGTCCAAGCAATGGCACGCTGTATTTTTTTCGGTCGAACCATAAACGCCCTCCCACTGTTAGCGAAAACCTTTGGCCCGCCCAGAAGAGCGCAACCACAAGAATCAACAGCAGCCACCAATAAGTTGCCAAAAATTTACTGAACGACATCAACAGCAGAGTTGGCAACGGCAGCGCCTGTTCCAGATCTTCAAGCATCCGGGTAATTTTCGGTACAACAAAAGCCATCAAAAACAACAACACACCACTGCCAACCAGAAACATTAGAATCGGATAGGTCAATGCGGCCTTGAACTGTGAATTAAATCGCGCTTGGTCATCTGTAAATTCAGCAAGTTGCAGCAAAACTTTATCTAGAGTTCCACTTGCTTCACCAACCTGAACCATACTGGTATAAAGGGGTGGGAAGATTTTTGGGTGAGCCTGGAGAGCACTATGAAGGGCGCTTCCCTGTAAAACATCATCCCGCACCCGGGTTAGAACAGAACCCAGAGACCCCTGCGTTTGCTGCTCTGCAACCATCATCAGTGCTTCATCAAGTGGCATTCCCGCCGCCAGCATGGTTGCAAGTTGACGAGTCGCAACACCTAATTGAGCAGCACTGACACGTCGAAAAAAAGTCCGTTGAGCTGTCCCCACAGGATTCCCGGTGGTTGTCAGCTTGGTTGGAAACAACCCCTCGTCACGCAGTTTACGGCCAGCAGCCTTCTGGCTCAGAGCCTCAACGACACCATGTCGTTTTTTTCCCAGAGCATCAAAAGCGCTGTATTCATAAAGTGCCACCGATTAAACCTCCTCCTGGGTCACCCGCAGGATTTCTTCAACCGTTGTCTCCCCTGACAGAACTTTGGCCAACCCTGCTTGCCGCAACGTCCTCAGCCCCATTTTCAATGCCTGCTGACGAATTGTTGCCGTATCAGCATTGCTGCTGACCAGACGGCGAATCGGATCGGTTACTTCCAACAGTTCATATAGACCAGTTCGTCCCAGGTAACCCACCTGCATGCAATGGCTGCAACCACGGCCACGATAGAAAGTAGCCTGTTTTGGCACTTCAGTCCCATCAAACAGCTCTGCAAGTAATTGCTTATCAGGTTGATAACTCTGGCGACAGTGGGGACAGATAGTTCGCACTAATCGTTGTGCCAGAACTCCAACCAGTGCCGATGCAGCGAGAAATGGCTCAACCCCCATCTCTACCAACCGTGCCAAGGCCCCGGCTGAATCATTGGTATGTAGAGTGGAAAATACCAGGTGGCCAGTGAGTGCCGCTTGAACAGCAATTTTAGCCGTTTCACTATCACGGATTTCACCAATCATAATCACGTCCGGGTCCTGACGTAAAATCGAACGCAGCCCTTGGGCAAAAGTGAGATTTATTTTAGGATTCACCTGAATCTGACCAACTCCGGGAAGTTGATATTCAATTGGATCTTCAACGGTAATAATATTTTGTTCCCGGGAGTTGATTGCCGACAGTGCCGAATAGAGGGTTGTCGTTTTCCCCGCTCCGGTCGGTCCGGTCACCAGAAAGACACCGTGACTCTTTTGAATCATTTTTTCAATCTGTGGCAACATGTCGCTATCAACGCCAATATCTCCCAGACTCAAGACCCCCGAGCTTTTATCCAGCAAACGCAGCACCACCCGCTCGCCAAAAGCGGTTGGTAGTGTCGATACCCGGATATCCCCCTGTTTTCCAGCAATACGAACTGAGAACCGGCCATCCTGGGGGAGACGCTTTTCAGCAATATCGAGATTGGCCATAATTTTTAAGCGGGAAATAATATTGGACAAAGCACGGTAGGGGGGGCGCTGCACTTCGTAAAGGATTCCATCAACCCGGTAGCGTACAATGACCTCTGTTTCAAATGGTTCAATATGGATATCACTGGCACGCTTCCGGTATGCCTCGGTCAACAAACCGTTGACATAGCGAATAATCGGGGCCTCATCGCTGGTATCAAGAAGATCTTCGATCTGGATATCACCATCCAATTCTTCCTGGCCGATATCAGAGATTGAACTATCACCACCACCCGAGAGGGCTTCATAACCAAGATTGATCGCCGCGATTAATTTATCTGGCTCTGCCAGGCAGGGAATGATGCGACAACCGGTCAGAACAGAAAGGTCATTAAAAATTTGATTATTGCAGGGATCAACCACGGCCAATCGAATTGTCTGCCCGTTAATTTCTAAAGGAACCGCCAGATTTTCTTTGGCATAACTGATTGGTACTGTGGTCAGCAGATGCAGGGCACTGGTTTTCACCTTCGGCTCGGCGACATATTCCATCCCGCTCTGAGTGGCCAGGGCTTCAGCCAGAACAACTTCTGTGGTCACCCCCTTATCCCTCAGGAGCTCCCCCAACCGTAAAGAACTCGATTCCTGCTCTCGCAATGCCTGGCGGACAGTATCCTCAGGAACCCCTTTATCCCGTATCAGAATTTCCCCGAGTTGACGCCACTTCAACGAACGCATCAATAGTCCTCTTTTGCCCCTTCGGGCATTAATAAAATCCCTTCGGAATCCCCTAAATTAAAAAATTTGTTGGTGCCATCTTCCTCCTGATACCGATCAAAATTTCTCTGATCATCACTGGTAATCTGTTTCAGATCCTCACTATTTCGAATCACACGGGGGGTAATAAACATCAGCAAGCTGGTTTTTCTCTCCTTATTTTGGGTTCGCTTGAATAAAAATCCAAGCCCTGGGATATCTCCCAAAAATGGAACCTTTCTCACCGATGTAATTTTATCTGTTTGAAACAATCCCCCCAGAACAACGGTTTCACCATCCCGAGCCAGGATTGAGTTGGTCAGCAGCTTCTTTTTAAAGGTTGGCCCGACGAGATCAACGGTTCCGACAGAATCTGTAACTTGAGTGATCTCCAGGAAAACTTTCAACCGCACCAGATCCCCTTCTGTAATCTGTGGGGTAAAGCGCAAAGTGAGAGCAGCATCCTGACGGTCAATCGAGTTGACCAGGTTACCCGAATTATCCGTTGTCCTTGAGGTAATAATCGGAACATTCTCACCCACAATGATCTCTGCTTCTTCATTATCGGAAGTCAACAGTCGCGGAGCAGAAAGAACATTAATATTTGTATCCGTCTCGGAAAGGCCAATTAAAACTGACAAGGAAGGAACGGTAACTTCCTCTCCATTAACCATAGTCGTAATCGGATTGAACATCCCCCCCAGCAAAATACCATCAACGGCTTTAGTGAGTAAGCTTGCATCGCCATCATCAGAATCAGAGCTATCTCTACCGGTATTACTGGCACCAAAGATAATACTGTCATCGCCAACATCAAGCGCACCTTTTAAAGCGACACCCAGATCCATCAGAGCATCCATCGACAATTCAAGAATCAGAACCTCAACAAACACCTGTTTACGTTTGATATCCAGATCTAAAATCAGATTTTCTACCTGCTGGTAATCTTCCATTGTGGCAGTGATAATCAGCGCATTGGTTGGTAAATCCGGGGTAATGGTAATATCACCAAATTCTAAATCAGGTTGACTCTTCTGTTTAGCGGCCTGCTGTTTTTTAGTCCCGCTGATAATTTTATTCAATGTTTCAGATAATGTCTCAGCCTGAGCATTTTCCAGGTAATAAACATGCACCACACTACGCCCCATATC
>JAOZMV010000301.1 GCA_029934095.1 Desulfuromusa sp.
GGGCAAAAAGTTCCTTCCTCGCCAACATGAGTCACGAGATTCGTACCCCGATGAACGCTATCCTGGGCTTTACCGATATTCTCAAGCGGGGCTATATCAAAAATGAACAGGAAAGTCTCAAGTATTTGAACACAATTCACTCCAGTGGCAAGAATCTGCTGGAATTGATCAATGATATTCTTGACCTCTCGAAGGTTGAGTCGGGGCACCTGGAGATTGAAAAACTGCAGGTTGAGCCTTACCCGATCATTGCCGAGGTGATCCAGGTTCTCCAGGCGAAGGCCAATGAAAAGGATCTTCGACTGGAATTTGAGATCAACGGGGCAATGCCTGAAACTATCGAGGTTGACCCGGTACGTTTGCGGCAAATTATTCTCAATCTGGTTGGTAACTCGATCAAGTTCACCGAATCCGGGGAGGTTGTTGTCAGTTGCCAATTTGAAGAAAATAATGCTGCTCCGCAACTGCTTATTAATGTCAAAGATACCGGGATTGGCATGAGTGAAACCGCCATGATAGCTATTTTTGATCCCTTTGTTCAGGCTGACAACACCGTCAGTCGCCGCTTTGGTGGAACCGGACTGGGGCTGGCCATCAGTCTCCGGTTTGCCGAGGCCATGGGTGGGAATATCCGGGTTAAAAGTCGCCCAGGCGAGGGGAGCCTCTTCACGGTTGCTCTGCCAACCGGTGATCTCAGTGGGGTCAAATTTCTGCAGCCGGAAGAATTGGAAATTCACCAGGAGCCGCTGGAAACAACACAGAATTTCACTTGGAAATTTCCTGCTGCGCGAGTTCTGGTGGTGGATGATGGGACGGAAAACCGGGAGCTGGTCAGACTGCTTCTGGAGGAAGCCGGGCTGGATGTGGACGAAGCTGAAAATGGACAGGTAGGAGTCGAGAAGGTGCAAATAGCATCCTATGCTGCCATTCTCATGGATGTGAATATGCCGGTCATGGACGGTTTTACCGCAACGGGATTGCTGCGTAAACAGGGATTCACCATGCCGATTATTGCACTGACTGCTAATGCAATGAAGGGGGCCGAAGATGAATGTCTGGCGGTGGGCTACTCCGGTTATCTGAGTAAGCCGATCAATATTGATGAATTTATGGCCTTAATGGCACAATTATTACATGGTGAAAAAATAGTTGGAGAAACCTCTCATACACCATTATCGACCGAGCCAAGGGAAACTCAAGAGGAACCGGAAAGTCTGGATATCAGCCCTATCGTTTCCAAGCTGCCAGCTAATAATGAAAAGTTTCAGAAAATTATCCAGCGCTTTGTTTCCCGACTTGGTGAGCAGCTTGATGCTCTTGACGCAGCACTGTCGAGACAGGATTATGCCGAAGTTTCCAGCCTGGCACACTGGCTTAAGGGGGCGGGTGGAACGGTCGGTTTTGATCCGTTTACTGAGCCTGCTGCGCAATTGGAAGACTATGCCAAAGAGCAAGATCAGGTGGCTGCAGAAATTTCGGTTGCCAAACTCCGTAGTTTGGCAGCGCGAATAGTCACTGGGCCTGCTGCTGCTCAGCCACCACCCTCACCACCACTGTCTGTTGTTCCCCCCCCTGGTAGGGTGGATCAGGTTGCAGCTCAGCCACTGGTTTCGCGTCTGGCTGGAAACGCCCGGCTGCATAGAATAATTCTCAGGTTTATCGACAGCCTTGAAGAGAAAAACCAGATGATGCAGAACGCGATTGAGACAGGTGATCTGGATGAACTGGCTAGCCTTGCTCACTGGTTAAAGGGTGCCGGCGGTACGGTTGGCTATGATGATTTTACCGAGCCGGCAGGTGAATTGGAAGATTATGCCAAAACCGGGCAACTTGACAATGCAAAGGAGATGGTTGTCCGCTTGACGGCACTGATACAGAATATTGTTCCTCCCGAAGAACCGGCAGAAGAGCAGAAGGTGCGGCAGAAATAACTATATGGATGCATTCCGAGGGCTATTGAAGGGGAAATAAGGTTGATATGATGTCACAGACGGGCGATTTAGAAAAATTGAAACACTCCTCAATCATGATCGTTGATGATGAGCCAATCAACATTGATGTTGTCCAGGCTTTTCTCGAAGAGGACGGTTATACTGAATTTGTGACGGTCGAGGATTCAAGAGAGGTTCTGGAGACCCTCGAAAAAAAGGCTCCCGACCTGCTGCTGCTTGATCTGATGATGCCACATATTTCCGGGTTCGAAATTCTACAGCTGATTCGCAGCCAGGACAAATTTAAATTTTTACCAGTGATTATCCTGACAGCAGCAACTGATACGGCCAATAAATTACAAGCACTTGAACTTGGAGCGACTGATTTTCTAGCTAAACCGCTTGATCAGAGTGAATTGAGTTTGCGGGTTCGCAATACCCTGGCTGCAAAAGCCTACCAGGATCAATTGGCCTACTATGATCCGATTACCCGATTACCCAATCGACAGCTTTTTCAGGAGGAATTGTCCTGGGCACTGGAAAACAATAGACGTGATCATGAGCAGGTAGTTCTATTGAGTATTGAGATTGATTCCTTTGCCAGTGTTAAAGATACTGTGGGGGTTGATGCGGGGGATCAGGCGCT
>JAOZMV010000302.1 GCA_029934095.1 Desulfuromusa sp.
GTTGAGGGCTATGCTGCTTCTGCCACTGAACTGAATGTCAAGGCAGATGCCACATTGAAAGAGCTTTATGCTAAAACAGAATCAGCCAGAAGTTTGTCGAAAAAATCTGTGGGCCAACTGATTTTTCCTGCCGTTTATAAAGCGGGCTTTGGCATTGGTGGTGAATACGGGGAAGGGGTTCTCCGAATCAAGGGGAAAACGGTAGATTATTATTCGACTGCTGGAGCCTCAATCGGGTTTCAACTTGGTGCCCAGAAGAAAAGTATCATTCTACTATTTATGACCCAAGCAGCGCTGACAGACTTCCGTAATAGTCATGGCTGGGAAGCTGGAGTCGATGGCTCTGTTGCCTTGATTGAGTTTGGCGCTGGCAAGGACTTTGATACAAGAACAGTTACAAATCCAATCATCGGTTTTGTTTTCAGCAATAAAGGTCTTATGTACAACCTCTCTCTTGAAGGGTCAAAGATGACGAAAATCAAGAAATGAGGTTGTTTTAAAACCTGAACAAGGTGTCCCCTGTAAAAAGCCCGTAGATCAAACAGATCTACGGGCTTTATTTTGACCATTATTCTGCTGGCGGTGCCGCTTTAAATGGAACCAGCAGAATTTGAATCCGTCGGTTCTGCGCTCGCCCAGTATCATCTTCATTGCTGGCAACCGGTTGATATTCGCTGTAACCGGCGGCAATCAAGCGTGCTCCCTGCAGGCCAACCTTATCCTGCAGGAAATGGACAACGCTGGTCGCTCGAGCGGTTGAAAGTTCCCAGTTGCTAGGGTAGCGCTCTATCAACCGGCTACTGATTTGAACATTATCTGTATGCCCCGCAATTTGTAGGGCTTTATCCGGAAATTGACTCAGCACATCTCCGAGACTTTTGAGAACTTTTTGACCTGCTGGTTTGATGGCGGTTTTTCCTGAATCAAAAAGAATTTTGTTGAGCAGGTTGACCGATAACTGTCCCTCAAGATTCGAGATTGTCAATTCTCCCCGTTTTATTTCTTCTTCCAGCGCGCCGACCAGTTGATTATAGGTGTTTTTGACTTTTGCCAGTCGTGCTTCACGAGCAATCTTTTCTTTTTCCAATGCCCGATTCAGCTCTTCGATGGTGGTCAGTAATTGGTCATTGGTCTGCTGCATATCTACCAGTTGTTCGCGGATTGTCGCAATTTGTTGCTGGTGAAGGGTCAGGTTGCCTTCCTGACGTTCCTCAGTTGCATAGGCTGCCAGTAGATCGCGCTGCAGTTTGG
Organism: Desulfuromusa sp.; assembly: GCA_029934095.1. Classification (GTDB taxonomy): domain Bacteria; phylum Desulfobacterota; class Desulfuromonadia; order Desulfuromonadales; family Geopsychrobacteraceae; genus Desulfuromusa. The sequence continues at coordinate 1,252 of JAOZMV010000302.1, forward strand.
AGTTTTGCTGCAATACCTCTACCAGGCGAGCATTGAGATTAGAGAGATCGTCTTGAAGCGATTTTTTATCTTGCCGTAATTCACTGATTGTAGCCGACTGGTCAGATACATCCTGAGTCAATAAATCAGCTTCGTTTACTTTTTGTTGATAGACGTTTTTACTGACGCAAGCACTTAAAGTCAGCGATAGTCCAAGCAGTAGAATCATTAATAGACTTTTCATTTGTAGCTCCTTTTAAATAGTTATCTCATATTTTTTTATAAAACCATGATCTTGCGCATTTCATTTATAACTTATTTTTACCACAAGTTGTGGAAATGTAAAGGAGATTTCCGTAAGTAAGTCCAGTGTTTTCGGTTGCGGGAGCAATAAGCGTTATGCTATAAATTGGGTTCTTTCCCCCCTGATTATGTCGATGCATTTACGGGTTTTTACCCCTGTCTGGAGTTTTAATCGATGCAGTTTGAAATCGAGCGTATTGTGCGTACGGCGCTTCAAGAAGATATCGGTCTTGGTGATGTGACCACCGAAGCTACGATCGCACGGGACATTGTTGTACGTGCTGAACTGGTTGCCAAGGAAAATTTCACCCTGGCTGGACTTGATGTTGCTGCAACGGTTTTTCATATCCTTGACCCTGACGTATGTTTTGAAAAGATCTTTGTTGATGGTCAATCTGTCCGTAAGGGAGAGGTGATTGCCTGGTTGAAGGGGAAAGCTTCCATTCTATTACAGGGGGAGCGGGTTGCCCTTAATTTATTGCAGCGAATGTGTGGTATTGCCAGCTTAACGGCTCAATATGTCGCTGCCGTGGAAGGGACAAACGCAAAAATTGTCGATACTCGCAAGACGGTTCCCGGCCTGCGTGCTTTAGATAAATATTCTGTTCGTATGGGGGGTGGACGGAACCACCGTATCGGTCTGTTTGATGGGGTGCTCATCAAAGAAAATCACATTGTTGCTGCTGGCGGTATTTCTGCGGCGATCAAAAAAGCGAAAGAGGAAATTTCTCACACTCTTAAAATTGAAATTGAAACACGCAATCTGCCAGAAGTTGAGGAAGCTCTGCAGGCTGGTGCCGATATCATCATGCTTGACAATATGACCCTGGATGAAATGCGGCAGGGAGTTGATCTGATCGCTGGTAAGGCACTGGTCGAAGCCTCGGGAGGGGTCAACCTGGAGCGGGTACGCGATATAGCTGAAACCGGTGTCAATTTCATTTCTGTTGGAGCCCTGACCCATTCAGTTATCGCGGCTGATATTTCAATGCTATTTAATTAATTGGAGATCCATTGACTTCACGTGAC
>JAOZMV010000303.1 GCA_029934095.1 Desulfuromusa sp.
GCGGTATTTGCCTGGGAACCTCAATTGAAGTTCCAACTCTTGATACTCCCAAGCGGGTCAAGGTTCCAGCAGGAATGCAACCGGGTCAAAAGATCAGGCTCCGGGGCTATGGCGTAGCTGCTTCAGCAAGAAAACCCGCAGGGGATCTGTATGCGATCATCGAGGTTGTCGTTCCCAACAATCTGACCTCTGAACAAAAAGAGTCACTGGAACAGCTCAAAACTGTCGATCTCTAGAGATCAGTATTCAGCTTGCAGATAAATTGATCTACAGGCTATAATGCCGCCAATTTATCAAACCCGTATTTCGTCATCCACAAAGGGCAACTGTGACTGGACGTAACCTCAACAGCAATTTCAGATTGATTTTTGTCATAACAGGATTCCTGCTGTTTTGCGCCGGGCTATCCTCCGCCTTTGGTAGCCTGTTACCAGAAACTCAGGGCTACAACCCAAAGATCAGGGTTGACAGTTGCCACCTGGTTGTCGATCAGGAAAAACAGGTTACTTGCTGCCAGAGCGAACCCTGCCATCAGTCAGTACCACAAAAACGTGATCTTGATAGTCCTGAATACCACATTCAATATAAAGTTTTACACTCTCTTGTTCATGAATCACGCCCTCTGATACCTAGATTGAAGAGTGGCAAACCGTTTATAATCAACCACACCTCGCTGCCACAATTATTCTCCCGAACAAGAGACTCTCTGGCTCCCCTGCAATCCCTTCACAGTCTGCGTACCATCGTCCTGCTGAATTAAAATTCTCCACGCCACAACCGGTTGACGTCAGCCAGTATCACTGGCTATATTGACCAAATCTGTCATCTATTCTGACAGACTAACATCAGGAGACTTTTACTTTGACTGAGACAAAAAAATCAGTGACTGATCGTATCTGGGATTTTTTCTGTTCCCTGAAACTAGCGATCATCATCGTCCTGCTGCTTGCTTTGACCTCCATTATTGGAACAATTATCCTGCAAAATGGTGCGCCAGCAGATTATATTCGTGAATACGGCCAGGCAAATTACGAACTGTTTAAAAAGCTGCAGTTCATTGACATGTACCATTCAACCTGGTTTATCGGCCTTTTGGCCCTGTTCGGCATGAATCTGATCTGTTGTTCGATAAAGAATTTTCCACGCGTCTGGAAGTTCGTCAAGGAACCAACTCTGGTTGCCGGTTCCGGTATTTTTAAAAATTCAGCAAACCGGGCCGAATTCAGTTGTAAAGAATCAAAACAACAGGTTGCGGAAAAAATCACCACACTGCTGAATAGCGAGTTTGCTAAAATAACCCGCACCGAAAAAGATGAAAAAATCTATCTGTTTGCGCAAAAGGGGATCTATTCCAGGTTCGGGGCCTACATCACTCACCTGTCAATTTTGATCATCATGGCGGGGGCGGTGATTGGCAATGTCTGGGGCTACAAAGCCTATGTCAACATTGTCGAAGGAAGCTCGATAGATCAGGTTCGCTCCCGCAATGGAACTGGCCCAATTGATCTTGGCTTTACCGTTCGCTGTGATGACTTTGATGTCAGCTACTACCCGAACAGCAATCGGCCAAAAGATTACAACAGTGACCTGGTCATCCTGGAAGATGGTCAGGAAATTTTACGTAAACGGATTGAAGTCAACGATCCTCTGACCTACAAAGGGATTAAATTCTACCAGTCCAGTTATGGCTCTGCGGGAAACGCTTTCTTCAAAGTCAGAGTTACCGAAAAGAAGACTGGCGAAGTCATGGACCTGAAAGCCCTTCAGGGAAAACATGCTCAACTACCGGGTGGCTACTCTTTTGCCGTAACCAATTTTACTGAAAATGACCGGAATTTTGGCCCGGCAATGCAATTACACGTCAATACTCCCGACGGCAAACATGGGGCACCCTTTGTCATCTGGCAAAATCACCCCAAACTGGATATCAAACGTGGCGGCGCTTTCAGCTTTGCCCTGCACGGTTTTGAGCAACCACAATATACCGGGCTTCAGGTCGCCAGAGATCCCGGTGTCAATATTGTCTGGGCAGGCTGCTTCCTGATTGTTTTCGGTTCTTTAACCGCTTTTTTCTTCTCCCATAAAAGAATCTGGGTTTGCCTGGAAGATAGTGGCAAAAAAACCAAAATTCTAATGGCTGGAAATGCACACCGCAACCAACCGGGCTTTTCACTGGCTTTCGATGAGCTACAACAAAAGGTGGAAGCAACTGCCAAAGATGAATCCCCAAAGAAGGAGGGATAACTGATGGATAGTGGACAATTATTTAACATCACCACCATTGCCTATTTTGCCGCAATGGTTCTGTTCTTTGCCTATATCGCGACAAAAAATAAGACTGTTGCACTGGTTGCAACCCTGAGCTCCCTGGCCGGATTTCTGATCCAGACAACCGCATTGGGATTGCGCTGGTATGAATCCTACCAGATTCTGGGTGCAGATGGCCGTGCCCCCTTGACCAACCTGTATGAATCGGTGGTCTTTTTTGCCTGGTCAATTTTATTGATTTACTTGTTGATGGACTGGAAATACAAGCAACGCACAATCGGTGCTTTTGTTCT
>JAOZMV010000304.1 GCA_029934095.1 Desulfuromusa sp.
GATGGACGCGCTACTGATTCCAAGGGTCGCACCGTCAGTTTTAAAAATACTGTCATCATCATGACTTCAAATATCGGTTCGCAATATTTGCTTGAGGGAATTCGTGATGGCGAGATTCCAGCTGAAGTTATCCGCCAGATTGAGCAGGAATTACGGCAGAGTTTTCGCCCGGAATTTCTGAACCGTGTCGATGATACAATTATTTTCAAACCCTTGAGCAGGGAAGAAATTAAACAGATTGTCTTGTTGCTGATCGAAGAATTGCGTAAGCGGATGGCCGAAAAGAATCTCGGTCTGCAGTTAACCGATGCCGCTTGTGACTATATCGCCGAAACCGCTTATGATCCGGTCTACGGTGCGCGGCCGCTCAAACGTTTTCTTCAGAGACAACTGGAAACAAAAGTGGCTCGGGTTCTGATTGCCGGTGAAATTGCGGACGGTTCACAGGTTGTCGTTGATGTTTCTGCCGGTGAATTGGTGGTGACAATTCAGTTGCAGCAGTGAGTTTTTCGTCAACTGAAACAGCGTTAATTTTTTGTAATTTGGCAGGGTTATCTTTATGATTCATGGGTGCCTGCGAAATGAGTTTCTTTGTCAGATAGCTCCTGAAATGCTCTATCACTCTGGTGATATATGAGAATCAATATAAGAATATATAAGTCATTTATTTTTGATAAAACATTATTTTACTTTCCTGTGCTGGTAGGGTAAACTTACTGTTCATTAGGATACATCTTCGTGGAGTATTTATTCTCCCGAAAGAGTTATCGTTGGGTTAAACTTCAATCTTTTATCAGGAGGAATGTAATGAAGTACACGACAAAAATCTTGTTAACGGCAGTGGTCGCACTCTGTGGAATGATGTTTTCGCAAGTTCCGGTAAATGCTGCTGAGTCAACTCTCAAAACGGTGCAGGATCGTGGCTATTTGAATTGTATCATCGGCAACTCGTTTGTCGGTTTTTATACTGTAGACAAGAGCGGTCAATGGTCGGGGATGGACATCGATATGTGCCGTAGCGTTGCTGCTGCTGTTTTTGGCGATAAAGATAAGGCCAAGTTTAACTCAGTACAGTGGGCGCAGAGTTTTACTTCGATCAAGAGTGGTGCTGGCGACATGCTGTCCAAGGGGATGACCTGGACCCTCTCACGGGATACCAGTCAGGGGCTCGATTTTCTGGACACCTATTTTTACGATGGCCAGGGTTTTATGGTGCGTAAGGATAGTGGCATCAAATCTGCCCTTGAACTCAAAGGTGCGACAGTTTGCGTTTTAACCGGGACCTCTTCTGAGCTCAATCTCACTGACTTTAACCGGACCAATAACCTGAATTTGACACCGGTTGTTTTTGATGATTCAGGCGTCCGCAATACTGCTTTTTTCAATAACAATTGTGACGTCATGACCAATGACAGATCTGGTTTAGCCGCTGCCCGTTCAACGGCACCAAATCCTGACGACTATTTTGTTCTTCCCGAGACTATCTCCAAAGAAGCCCTCTCTTTTGCTGTCCGCCAGAATGATAGTGCCTGGGCTAATGTTGTTAAATGGACTTTCAATGCTTTACTTGAGGCTGAAGAACTGGGAATTACCTCCAAAAACATTGATGAGATTCGCAAAACGACCAAAAATCCCGTAGTTAAACGTTTTCTTGGTTTAGAAGGTGATCTTAACAAAGGGTTGGGTTTACCCGCAGACTGGGCCTACCAGGTGATCAAGCAGGTTGGTAATTATTCTGAAATCTATGATCGCAACCTTGGACCAGATACTGCTTCGGGTCTTATTCGCAAAGGATCTCTGAATGAATTATGGACCAATGGAGGTCTGCTTTACTCAAAATCTTTCCGCTAGAACTTGAGAAAATAGTGCGGAGAGGTTTTTCCTCTCCGCACTATCCTTTCGTATCTCTCAGCCCACCATTTGCATATAACCACGGACAATTGAGTACAACATGATCACAGTTAAAGAACTGCTTTATGATTCGTCATACCGTGCAAGAATTACTCAGTGCTTGGCGCTGCTGGTTGTTTTTGGTACGGGGTATTATCTGTACTCTAATATTGTCACTAATCTCCACGAGATGGACCTCCCCTTTGGGTTCGATTTCTTTAATTCTACAGCCGGGTTTGATATCGGCTGGTCAATCGTCCCCTATGATCCAAGTATGTCCTACGGTCGGGTCTATCTCGTCGGGATTCTTAATACCCTGATTTTATCGGCACTGATTATTCTTTTTTCAACTATACTCGGTTTTATCGTCGGTATCATGCGACTGTCACGTAACCTGTTGGTTGCTCAACTTGCCCGCTGGTATGTCGAGTTTGTTCGTAATGTGCCACTGCTGATTCAAATTGTATTCTGGTTTATCGTTGTTTTTTCCACCCTTCCGGGACCGAAACAGGGTTTTGGTTTTTTAAATCTCTTTTTTCTCAACAATCGGGGCTTTTATCTCCCTGCACCGGTCTTTGAAGCAAATTTCAGCTGGACTTTAATGGCCATTGTTTTTGCCGCTATCTGTTCATTCTTTTTGCGTACATGGTCGCGCAACTATCGACGCCA
>JAOZMV010000038.1 GCA_029934095.1 Desulfuromusa sp.
TGACCTTATCGTGATTTCCGTCCTGATCGGTGGTTTCAATGTTGCCATCTCTATCGGCATCATAAATATAGCTTACGGGAGATCCGTCCACAAAAGGATGATGTTGATCGTCTCTGACATTTTTTATTTGTGGAAGAATCTCAGGCGGGATAAAAGCCCAACGTTCTTGACCGTCACAGTCTCTGAACGCATGTAGCATCCCATCATTGGCTCCCACATAAATAGTATTCCTGTTGATGGAACAATTTGCCTCATTTGTGGCAACATTAACGTCATATTGTGAGTAATTCACAACATTGGGTTTGGAGTGGAGGATATCTCCCATGACCCAGGGCCGATAGTCGCCAACATACTCATCGTAACTATCAACGCCATGAATGAAATTGATTAATTGGTCTTTTTCTGTGTCATCGGCAACAGTTAAAAGAGCAGAAGTTAGATTGTCGTTTTCCGTTGAGAATTCATTCGATGAATCGGTTAAATTTGAGTTTGAAAAATGGGTGTAAATATTTCGAGAGCCAATTTGATCCATCAAAATAGCCCCTACACCCCCTTCAGAAACACGACCCGCATCGCTGCTGCTCCAGTATGAGGTTGCGGTGTAGGTATTTCCTGCCGGGTTATTGGTATCGATAATATCTTTAAAGCTTCCATCTGCATTGGTCGCTGAATTCCCGTTTGCATCTGTGATTTCGCCGGAATCATTGATTCCAAACTTTTTTAAATTCCCGTGCCATGGTTCATCGTTGTGCGGATAAAAGAACCCCAGGTAGATTCTCTTGCCACTAAAGGTTCTGTTGTCAGGACTTGTAGGAACAACCGGTGCAACAAAGGCTGTATTTGTCTCTAGAAGGATGTCGGCAAGAGCTCCCTGGATGGCATTCAGTAATTCAGCATTATTGGTTATCTGATAATAGTTGCCATCACCAATATTGGCAGCGGCTTCCAGTCGATCAGTTTTTGCCGTCATCAATTGGATAATATGGGTCTGGATCCCTTCAGTATTGACGGTCAGATCATTAACCAGATCACCAATCCCCAGCGTTCCTGTTTCACCAGGAGAGTTGAGGTACTTGGTTACATCATCAATATAAATACCATCAGGGTCACCAACTCCTGTCGAAGCAACGATATTTGCGATATCAAAACTCTTCAAGGCGGTATCGTCATCCTGGCTGCCAGTAGTTAAAAGAATAATAAAATTCTGTTGACAGCTTTCATCTATCGGGCTGGTGTAGGTTGAGTCACCAGCTTCTATTTTTCCAATCCGTTCATGGGTGTCAGTAAAAACGGAGGGACCTTGGAAATACAAACCGGCATCCCAGAGTATTTCATTGGTTGGCTGAGTTGAGTTTCCCGGTATTAAAGTGAGGGCATCTATAGCAGCATCAAAGGCGTCCAGATTGTCTCTGTCAATACCCTGTCCGATATCTGCAATGGGCTTTTCCAACTGCCCCCCCTGACCGTTGTCACTGAACGTCATCAAGCCAAGTTTTACACTTTCACTCACGGCATCAGCGACTTGTTTTACGGTTGACTGAACCATACTCAACAAGTCAGCAGACATGGTCCATGTCACCTGATTATCGACGACAGTTGCACCCGGTGTGGTTGGCCATACCGGTGCAGATGCTCCTGTCAGCCCAGCTGTGGTAATGCCAACGCATTCATAAATGACTCCACCAACATCAACGGCTTCCCCCGGCGCGTAGGCTGTATTTGCCAGCCAGTTAAACACCCCTTCTGCAGGGGTGACGATATAGTTCAGCTGGTTGCCCAAAAAGAAGCTGTCATTGGAAGGGGAAGAGCAATCTCCCTTGTTGGCTTTAAGTGGACCAAAGAAAGAACCATTGATCGTTAAAGAATCGTAAGCCATGGCACAACTATCAATCTCTTCAACGGTGTCCATGACCCTGGAATAATTGATGGTACCGCCCGTCGCTGCAACCATTTTATAGACAGCTAATGGTTCGTAGGGGGCGGGTAGGGCGGTAGAACCGGTTCCCTCATAGGTGACATCTTTATCATAAAGGTCTCTAGACCCCTGCTGCTGCATGGGCTGCGTGTTGTCTATGATAAACATGATATTAAGTTTTGGAGAGGTTTCTGAGGCAATGCTGTAGATAGCCGTGTCCCCGATATAGGTGTCAGCTACAGCATTCTGAACGAGTAAAAAAAAGAGGAAAACAATAGTTATTGTTTTTAGCAACTTAGTCATTTGGGTTTCTCCTACTTAGTCATTTGGTTTTCTACTGCTTTATTACCTGTTTTTCCCCTACTGTTGGTTGTCCGGTTTTCTCCTACTTCGGAACAATTCTTCCGACTTGTGACTCTACCCGAGCCAGTGAATTGCGTGGGCCCGCTCCAGTGACATTCACAATATAGTAACGTGCTTCAAAATAAGTGGGGTCTGAACCGCTCCCTGGAGGGATCGCCGCCGCCATTTGATATGCCACATAATTATCTGTTCCGCTCAAGCCCCAATTGGTACCGCCTTTGATATTAACCTCATCGGTATCATCGCCATCATTGCCATCGCCATCGTTGTCATCCAGATCATAGGGAGTCGAGCCAGGACCAAGGCTGGTATAAATATCTCCCTTGGTTGATGCATATTCAACAGCTCTTTGTGCCGAATCAAAAGCGAGTTGTGCGGTTCTGTAATTACCTGATATCCCGGTTTCCATATTGGCAGTATTCAACGCCATAGAAACCAGAAGGCTCATGATGGCTAACATGGAAAGAGCCAGAATCAAGGCGAATCCATTTTCATTTTTTAATGGACTTGTCGCTCTTCGACTCAAGTTGCAGGCTGAAAGAAAAAGGTCTTTTAATTCCAACTTTTTATTCATATCGCTCGTACCCTTAGTCATTTTTTAGAGAAATAAGTTTAACTAATTGTCGGTTTTTATTTGTTTTTTGTTTAAAATCAAAGGCAGTCCCAGTGACCGTCACACGAATGGCAATAACTTTTCCAGCGTCTGTTGTGTATTCCAAATCGACATTGGATATATTGTTAGCGATGACTTGAATATTTCCACCAATACTTCTGCGGAGCTGATTGTTATTGAGATCATAGTCAATCTGGTTGGGTTGACCCCCTTCTGTTTTAACCAGTAAATCAGCTTGAGTAAAAATTGTATCTGCGGTGAAGCCTTTTATGTTGAGTGTCGTTGCTGTCGGTGCGGTTCCCACTTCAAAAAGGGCATCGATCCGTTGCTCATGATCCGGGCTTCTGATCAGACGTACCGTGTCGCCAGGAGAAAAAAGATTAACCATGTCAGCGGTGGCCAGGTTAAACAGGAAATAGGTTGAAGAGGCATTTGAAACCGTAGTTGAAGTCGTTAGACGTGCGACATCCTGACTGATGGTTGCCGTTCTTAAACTCAGGATCTGTCCGGCTGAAAGATTGTTCGGAGTTGTTGCAACCGCTGTGCTGGTTGCCGGGATCAAGAAGCCCGCCATTTGAATATCTCTGGTTAAGAAATTCATCGCGACTTTTAAGTTCTGCTGGGTATCAACGACATTTTCCTGGGTGTTTACGACTTTTTGTGTGCCGGTGAACGTACTGAGTATCGCTGTCACCACTAAGCCAAGAATGACAACGGCAAACATCATCTCAACCAGGGTAAATCCTTTACGGTTCTTTAAGGGCTTGTATTCAATCATATTCCTCGTTTAAACCCCGTGGCTGAAGAGGTTCGCCGCAAACCATTTGTCTGCTGAACATCAACTTCAACTAATATCAAATTGTTGATGCCGTTATAGTCAACATCAATAGAATAATCGGCTGAGTAGGTTCCTCCTGCTAAAATAGTTTCATTCCCGGCGTTAAAAGGCCAGGGTTCATCGACAATGTCTGAAAAACTGCTGACCGGCCAGGTCAATATCTCTTCCAGGATGCTTGCGGTGATATCGGTTTGGACAGAACGGACGTTCGCGGAAGAATTTACTTTGATGGCGGTAATCTGCATTCCGGCAATAGCTAATATCCCAATTGTAAAAATAGTTAAGGCGATCAAAACCTCAACTAAAGTAAACCCCGAGCTATTGTCGATACCCCTGAAGGTATTTGCTGTGTTTCCAGTCTTTCTAACCTTAGCCATTTAGTGTCTCCAGAAAATCCAATTTTCATTTAGTTTTATACTTCTTGAGATACGTAGCAATTTAGGTTCCAAGATATTTGCGTCAAGTCAACTGTTAGAAAACAGATATTTACATGTTTATGGTTTGAACCGAAGTTGCCGCGTTGTGCATAGTTTGCATTGTTTATGTGTAGATATTGCATATTGTTCTGTTGGTGAGCCATGAAAGGCTGTGATTTTGTCACTTTTAGGGGTTTAAAATAACCAGGTTGAGTCAATTGGCCTCGCCCATTGGAGTTAATACTTCGCAATTTACGGCGCAGTTGTTCATTTTTGCTATTTAGGGATGATTTTTAAATACAAGGTTGCTATTCTGTGCAGTTGAATTTAGACGAGTGTCGTATAGTAAATCGGGTATCATATTTATATTTATTAAACCACAGATAAAATAACAGGCTGCATTCTGTCATGCTATTAATGATCGATAATTATGACTCCTTCACCTATAACCTGGTTCAATATTTTCTTGAACTTGGCGAAGAGGTTAAGGTGATCAGAAATGATAAACTGACTCTGGATGATATTGAGGATCTGGCACCGCAACGGCTGGTTATCTCTCCGGGGCCACGTACGCCGAAAGAGGCAGGAATTTCGGTGGCCGCAATTCAACGGTTTGCCGGTAAAATTCCACTTCTTGGCATCTGTCTCGGGCATCAGGCGATTACGGAAGCTTTCGGTGGCAAGGTGGTGCGCGCCGATCGTTTGATGCATGGTAAGACCAGCCCGATTTTTCATGATGGGAGTGGACTCTACCAGAATTTACCCAATCCCTTTACCGCAACCCGTTACCATTCTCTGCTTGCCGAGCGGGAGAGTTTTCCCGATTCTTTAAAAATCACCGCATGGACTGAAGAAGGTGAAATTATGGGTCTGCAACATTGTGAGTTGCCGGTCTGGGGGCTGCAGTTTCACCCCGAGTCGATTCTGACGACCGAGGGGATGGATTTGCTCAATAATTTTCTGAAAATAACGTAACGAATGTAGGGGCAGCCACCTGTGGCTGCCCGAACTGCTGGGCACGCACGGGGGCGTGCCCCTACCGGGGGTAATAAATGATCAAAGAAACAATTGCCAAACTGGTTGAAGGTCACGATCTGAACGAACTGGAAATGATCGATGCGATGAACCAGATTATGGGCGGTGAAGCAACTCCGGCGCAGATTGGTTCCTTTATCACTGCGTTGCGAATGAAAGGGGAAACAATCCCTGAAATTATCGGTGCAGCCCGGGTCATGCGGGCACGAGCGACCCCGATTCGGGTAGGTGAAGTGATCGATATTGATCGGGATGATATCAATGTCGACCGGGAAACTATTATCGATACCTGTGGTACCGGTGGCAGCGGAACCAAGAGTTTCAATATCTCCACGACCGTTGCCATTGTGATTGCTGCCTGTGGTGCAAAGGTTGCTAAACATGGCAACCGGAGTATTTCATCCTCCTGTGGCAGTGCCGATGTGCTGGAAAAATTAGGGGTTAAACTTGATATTTCCCCCGAGCAAGTTGCCGAGTGTATCGAAGCGGTCGGGGTTGGTTTTCTGTTTGCTCCCGCCTTACACGGTGCGATGAAATACGCCATTGGCCCGCGCCGGGAGATCGGTATCCGGACAATTTTTAATATTCTTGGCCCCTTGACCAATCCCGCCGGAGCGGATCGACAGGTCCTGGGAGTATTCAGTGAGGATCTGGTTGAACCGTTAGCGCAGGTGCTTCTCAGTCTTGGCTGCCACCGCGGTTTTGTGGTCCATGGCGCCGATGGGATGGATGAGATTACCCTGACAGGTACCACCCTGGTGGCAGCCATCAGCGGCAATACGATTGAGGTGCAGACAATTGCACCGGAGCAGTTTGGCTTCAAGCGTTGTCGTTTGCATGATCTCCAGGGGGGTGATGCCGAGGAGAACGCAGAGATTGTTAACGCCGTTCTTGCCGGGCAACCAGGGCCAAAACTCGATATTGTCCTGTTGAACAGTGCCTATGCTCTGGTTGCTGCTGGTCTGGCCACAGATGTTGATGCCGGGATCGAACAGGCTCGTGAGGCTGTTGCCAGCGGTCGCGCTAAAGTGACACTGGATGCATTAATCAGGATGACCAACCAATGATGGCAGCCATTTTCTTCTCTGCGAGTGTATTAAACAATGATTCTTGATCAAATATTGGCGACCAAGAAAAAAGAGATTGCTGCAGATCAGCTCCGGTGTCCGTTGACCGAGTTGAAAAAAATAGCCGCTGATGCTGGTAAAATCAGAGGGTTTGCCAAACACTTACGTCAATCTTCGGCAGCTGGTACAGCGATTATTGCTGAGGTGAAAAAAGGATCACCCTCCAAGGGAATTATTCGGGAAGACTTCGATCCTGTGGCGATTGCCCACAGTTATGAGCGGGGTGGCGCCAGCTGCCTTTCGGTTTTAACCGATGAACACTATTTTTACGGTTCTCTCGATTATCTCGGGCAGATTCGGGCGCAGGTTGATTTGCCCTTGTTGCGTAAGGACTTTATCATTGATCCCTATCAGGTTTTTCAGGCTCGGGTTGCTGGTGCCGATGCCATTCTCCTGATTGCGGCGGCATTGGATGATGGCCAACTTTTGGAACTGGCGACATTAGCAACTGAATTGCAACTCGATACGCTGCTGGAAGTTCACAATTCCGTAGAATTGGAGCGTGCACTCAAGTTGCCGGTGGATCTGATCGGTATCAACAATCGTGACTTGCAAACTTTTGTGACCGATTTGAGTGTCACGGAACAACTGGCCGGGAGAATCCCCCAACATCAGTTAGCGGTTGCTGAGAGTGGAATACATAATCGGGCAGATATCGAACGTCTGCAGCAGGCGGGTGCCGGTGCATTTTTGATCGGTGAAAGTTTGATGCGGGAAACAGATATCGAAATGAAATTGTCATCTCTGCTCGGGAAAAGATAAAATTTATGACACTAACCCGAATCAAAATTTGTGGGATTACTAACCGTGAAGATGCCCTCTGTGCTGTTGACGCCGGTGCAGATGCTCTTGGTTTTGTTTTTTATGAAAAGAGCCCGCGCCATGTCTCTTCTGAGCAGGTGAAGCAGATTGTTGCTGCGCTTCCCCCTTTCGTGACAACAGTTGGTTTGTTTGTCAATGCTGCACATGAAGTCATTCAACAAACAATGCAGACGGCGGGGTTAAATGTCGTCCAACTTCATGGTGATGAATCGGCGGAAGATTGTTGTTTGCACTCATATCCGGTCATCAAGGCAGTCCGCATCAAAGATGCAGACTCGCTGACAGGAATTGACAGGTATAACGTATCAGCATTACTTTTGGATGCCTGGGACGATCAGCAGTATGGTGGCACTGGCGAGAGCTTTGACTGGCAGTTGGCAAAAAAACTGACCGGTCGATTGCCGCTGATTCTGGCTGGTGGATTGACTCCGAATAATGTTACACAAGCACTGCAGGTGGTTAACCCCTATGCTGTCGATGTTTCCAGCGGTGTCGAAGAATCCCCTGGACGCAAGGATCACAATAAAATCCGTGAATTTATTCAACAGGTGAAACAAGCATGAAGAGTTATCAGTATCCCGATGAGCGTGGCCATTTTGGCGAATATGGTGGCCGTTATGTTGCCGAAACTCTGATGCCGGCACTTTTGGAGCTGGAAGAGGCCTATACGGAAGCCAGTCGCGATCCCGAATTTCAGCGGGAATTCAAATATTACTTGAAACATTATGTCGGCCGGCCCAGCCCTCTCTATTTCGCAGAGCGGCTCACCAAAGAGCTGGGGGGGGCAAAAATCTATCTTAAACGGGAAGATTTAAACCATACCGGTGCCCATAAGGTTAACAATACCGTTGGCCAAATTTTACTGGCGCGGCGAATGGGAAAGAAAAAATTGATTGCCGAAACAGGTGCCGGTCAACACGGCGTTGCCACAGCAACAGTTGCTGCTCTGTTCGGGATGGAATGTGAAGTTTTCATGGGCAAGGAGGATATCCGGCGTCAGTCTCTGAATGTCTTTCGGATGAAATTGCTGGGTGCCAAAGTGTATGAAGTGACCAGCGGGACGGCAACCCTGAAAGATGCGATGAACGATGCCCTGCGCCATTGGGTGACTCATGTCCGTGATACCTTCTATGTGATTGGTACCGTTGCCGGGCCGCATCCCTACCCGCTACTGGTGCGTGATTTCCAGTCGGTCATCGGCATCGAAGCCAAGCAGCAACTGCAGGAAGCAGAAGGGCGGTTGCCGGATGTAGCGATTGCCTGTATTGGTGGTGGTTCTAATGCGATGGGGTTGTTCTATCCTTTTATTGATGATCCTTCGGTAAAACTGCTTGGAGTCGAGGCTGCGGGTTTCGGGGTCGAAACTGGCAAGCATGCCGCATCAATCTCTGCTGGATCGCCGGGGGTTCTACACGGGAACAAAACCTATTTGTTGCAGGATGAAGATGGTCAGATCCAGCATGCTCATTCGATCTCTGCCGGACTTGACTATCCGGGAGTCGGTCCGGAGCACTCTCATCTGAGCGATATCAAAAGAGCCGAATATGTATCGATTACCGATGCTGAGGCACTGGAAGCTTTCCAGAAACTGACCCATATTGAAGGGATTATCCCGGCACTCGAAAGTGCTCATGCGATTGCCCAAGTGATGAAACTTGCACCCACCCTTACATCCGATAAGATTTTGCTGGTCAATTTATCGGGACGTGGAGATAAAGATATTCATACGGTAGCGGACGCATTAGGAGTTGAATTGTAATGAAATTTAGTGAAATAGATTTACCGAAAAGTGTTCAGCAGGGGATATCCGATGCTGGTTTTGAAACTCTGACCCCGGTACAGGAAGAATCAATTCCTCTCGCTTTGGCCGGAAAAGATGTTGCCGCCCAGGCACAGACCGGCACGGGGAAAACTGCCGCTTTTCTGGTTGCTCTCTTTTGTCGTTTGCTCGATAACAAGAATGTGACCAGCAACAACCCCCGTGCTCTGGTGATGGCGCCGACTCGCGAACTGGTGGTGCAAATTTGTAAGGATGCTGAGTTGCTGGGTAAACATACCGGGATCAAAGTGCAGCCGATTTTTGGTGGAGTTGATTACGAAAAACAGCGTCAGGCCCTCAGAGATGGTGTTGATATTATCGTCGCGACTCCGGGGCGACTGATCGACTACTTCAAACAGCGGGTATTTTCAATGAATCGGGTCGAGGCCTTGGTGATTGATGAAGCTGATCGCATGTTTGATATGGGGTTTATTAAAGATTTACGTTATATTTTGCGGCAACTGCCACCATTTGAAAAACGTCAGACGATGCTTTTTTCTGCAACTCTGTCTGGTCAGGTGATGGAACTTGCTTATGAGTTTATGAATCTGGCTGAACGGGTAGAAATTGCCCCGGAAAAGGTCACGGCTGACGGGATAGATCAGATTCTCTATCATGTCTCCAGACGGGAAAAATTCGCCCTTCTCCTTG
>JAOZMV010000305.1 GCA_029934095.1 Desulfuromusa sp.
TAGCAACATTTTCAGGAAAAGATATCCGCCCGACCCCGGACCGGGTTCGTGAGGCAGTCTTCAGTATTTTGACCAGCCGTTTTGGATCTTTTAACGGGCTCAAGGTTCTGGAACTCTTCGCCGGAACTGGAGCGCAATCACTGGAAGCTCTGAGCCGGGGAGCAGAAGCGGCAATTCTGGTCGATTCTGGCACCGCCGCCGCAAAAACAATTACAGAAAATATTAAACGCTGCCGATTCGAATCGGCTACCCGTTTTTTAAATCAGGATGTTTTAACCATATTACCGCAGCTGACCCCTTCCAGCCCCTTCGATTTAATTTTCCTTGATCCGCCTTACAATCAGAACCTGCTGCCACAAGTGATCAAAAAGATAGGGGACTTGAATCTGCTGGCTGAAAATGGAATAATCTGTGCCGAATCAGCCAAAGACGAAGAGCTGGGCGATTTCGGAACCCTGAAATTGACCGAAAGTCGAGTTTACGGCTCAACCAGAATTCACCTTTACTCCAGACACTGAAGGCTAGTCATGAATCGTCATATTGCTATCTATCCCGGCTCATTTGATCCATTTACCCATGGACATATGGATATAGCCCAGCGGGGGTTGGAAATCTTTGATACTGTGATTATTGCCGTTTCAAATAATTCCGAGAAAAACAGTCTATTCTCTGCGGCCGAGAGAGTGGATATGCTGATGAAATTAACTGCTGACAACCCACGCCTGCAGGTTGAAAAATTTGATGGCTTGCTGGTCAACTATGTTGTCTCCAAAAAAGCCCGGGTTATTTTACGTGGATTACGTGCGGTCACTGACTTTGAGTTTGAGTTCCAGCTGGCGCAGATGAACCATACCGTCTGTGAACAGGTAGAAACCTTGTTCATGATGACATCACCCAAATTTGCCTATCTCAGTTCATCCATTGTCAAGGAAGTTGGACGCTTAGGTGGTGATATCAGCAAGTTTGTCCCGCCGTTGGTCAAAGAAGAATTAATGAGAAAGTTTGACCAGAGCTGACTTTTTTCACTTAAAGTAATACTTTAGATAGTTCACAGAACACCCATAAATCTATGGGTTTGTGGTATGACTCGCAGATTTGGATTGATATCAGCTATAAGAGCCTGCATCTGTAGAAGGCGGGTTGTTGATATACCAATTTTATTATCCAGAGTCACCGGTTGAAGAAGCATAGGAATATCCCTCGAGACCCCTGATACCAGATCCGCTGCCAGTTGCAGTTCCAGATCCGGTGTTTGCTCACCGACGACCAGTTTGACATAACAGTTAGTCTGTGTCGCAATTTCAAGAAATCTTCGATGTATCTCCCATTCAGTTCTTTCACCCGTCAATGAGTGCAACTTGATATCCATTGAAACCCAGTCAAGATGCTCGATCAATGCTTCCAATTGATCGGGCAAGGTACCGTTGGTCTCAAGAAAAACCGGCAGAATTTTTCTCAACTCAGGCAGCCATGAAAGTAGTAACGGCTCATGCAGCAGCGGTTCACCCCCGGTTATACTGATGGAATGATGAGCTCCCGGAAGTTCGGCATTCCAGCCCTTAATAAGTTTGTTGACCTGAGCAAAATCAACAGGGTTCTCCCAGCTCTTGAGTTCTCCTGAGCCAGGACGGTTTTCTACCAGACAGGTTGCCGTTCTTGCGAAGTCAGTATCACAATAATGGCAACTTAAATTACAGCCCGGAAAGCGCAAAAAAATCTGCCGGAAACCGACCAGAACCCCCTCCCCTTGGATTGAGGAGAAAATTTCTATCAGATCAGCTTTGGGTATAGGTTGCATAGGCATTATCCGATTCCCAGACAGTGATTTTTTCTAAACTGACTTCATATTCTGCCAGACTGTCAATCAGTCGTTCATAGATAAACCTGGAAATATGTTCCGATGAAGGGCTGATCCCCTTAAATGCCTCCAGATCATTGAGATATTTATGATCGAGGTAGTTCATAATCTCTTTGGTGTGTTTTTTTAAGATTTTGAAATCAATACCCAGCCCCGCCTTATCCAGGTTTTCGGTATTGACAGTCACTTCAACTTTCCAGTTGTGACCATGCAGATTTTCGCAGTCCCCCTGGTAGTTCAATAAATTATGAGCAGCTGCAAAATGGGTCAAAATTGTCAAATGGTACATGCTATCTCCTGATAGTTAAGAATCCTGTTCCGTCTGTGGTGCCCTACCCCCAGCAAAGGAATACTCCTCACTTGCCCAACTGCCAAGATCAATACTGCGACAACGCTCTGAACAGAAGGGACGCGAAGGGTTATCATTCCAAAAGGATTTTTTGCCACAATGGGGACAATTTATTACGAGTTTTTTCATAATGTCACTATAACGACTGTTGTCTTGAAAAGGAATAGGTGGAGAGTAAAAAGCCCCGGATCTATTGATCCGGGGCTGGTATTTATTGGAGCGGAAGACGAGGTTCGAACTCGCGACATTCAGCTTGGGAAGCTGACACTCTACCAACTGAGTTACTCCCGCATTGGAGGCGCAGTATAGTGATTAGAGTGGTTTGTTGTCAAATGGTAATT
>JAOZMV010000306.1 GCA_029934095.1 Desulfuromusa sp.
GCCCTCGACCAGTCGATTTCTCGTTACGATCCGCAAAGTCAGACAGACTCCTAGTGGTTCTTTGTTGACATATTTTTATTGGTAAAATCTCATACCATGGTCTATAATCACATGATAAATGCGAAAGGGGTAAAGTATGCTAAATATTGCCGTGCTGGCTTATGACAACTGTTTACAATCAGGAATTGCCGGAATGCTGGATTTGTTTACCTTGGCCAATTGGGAGCAGAAGCGTCTCTCTCCGGGGACAGGATCACTTTTCTGTCACACTGAGGTGGTGACCCTTGAGGGGGTGGCGGTCGCGAGTTTTAATCGTCAGCTGGTGGCAGCTAATCGCAGTGTGGCCGATTGCCAAGATATTGATCTGCTGATTGTCCCGGGAGTAATGGGCCGACCGGATCATATGTTGGAACAGACTGAGCTGGTAACATGGATTGGCGCGCAGCACCAGCGGGGAACCGTTGTCGCCAGTGCTTGTTCTGGAGCTTTTTTACTTGCCGAAGCTGGCATTCTGCAAGGGCGACAAGCGACAACTCATTGGCAACTGGGAGATCGTTTCAGGCAGCGTTTTCCGAAGGTTGATCTGCAAGTTGATCGACTTATTATTGATGGTATCGATTACCTCTGTGCCGGTGGAACCGGTGCCCATATGGATCTAGCGCTCCATCTTATTGAGAAATATGGTTCAAAATCTTTAGCCAAGACCTGCGCGCGGATGATGCTGATGGATGGCAATCGACGTGAGCAGGCCCCGTTTGTTAAATTCAAGGGGAGTAGAGAACATATTGATGCTCCAATCCACAAAGTTCAACAATGGCTGGATCATTATTATCGAGAAAAAATTTCAGTACGGGGTATGGCGAAAAGATCCGGGTTGAATGAACGTACCTTTCTCCGGCGTTTCAAAAAGGCGACCGGTGAGGCCCCCCTGGAATATTTACAAAAAATGCGAATTGAGAAAGCAAAACAGCTGTTGACTGGATCAGATCAAACTTTGGAGGCTATTACCGCTGCTGTCGGGTATGTTGATCTCAGTTCCTTCCGACGTTTGTTCCGGCAGATTGTTGGAATTTCACCAACAGCTTATCGGCAACGGTTTGGGGAGTAGGTGACAGCGTTGCAAAAAATCCAAACGACTGCGTTACAGCATTTTTTCAGGACTTTGACATACAATAGTATGCCTTCACCCCTAAAAAAACACTAAGCCTTGTCCCTTGTCGTGTGAAATTTTTGCTTAGCTCTTTGCGAAAATTATCAGAGTTAGGAGCTCTTTGTGGTCTGTAACTGCCGCAGAGACAAAAGAGTGTGAATCAGCAAGGTTCCAAGAATCAGTATTCCCGCTACCAGGGTTTTGGAATGTGGTACTTCCCCCAGAACCAGCCAGACCCAGATTGGTCCCAGAACTGTTTCGGTGAGAAGAATCAAGCTGACTTCCGGAGCTTGTAGATAGCGTGGACCGAGGGTGATCATGGCAAATGAAACTGGCAGAACTACTGTTCCCAGAAGAAGCAAAAACCCGGCATCAACAGGGGCTACTGACAGCGGTTGAGCTCCAAGAAAGAAGACAATCGGGACGACACACAGATTGCCAAGCACGTTAGCCGGAATCATATTGACAGCTTTGCCGCTCCGAATAATAGCTATATTCGAACCCCACATTGCTGTTGCCCCTAGTGCCATCAAGTCACCAAGCAGCAACCCATGCTGTAAACTTCCTGAAAATATCAGCAGAATTCCACCAAAACAGGTGAAAATTGACAATTTAGTGCGTAGTGGAATCTTTTCTCTAAGAATCAGCCAACTGAGTAAGCTGCTGAAAATTGGTGCTGCGGCCAGAATAACTAATGTGTTAGCTGCCGTTGTCTGTTTCAGGGCGCCGATAAACAGGAGTGAGCCAATGGTGATCATCACGGCGGATATCAAGCCAGTTCGGCCAATAGCATAAAAACTATGCAAAAAACCACGACGATAGCGGACAGCCAGAAACAGCGACATCATTATCCCGGTGAGGAGACAACGCCAGAACAGCAGCGTCCAGAGGTCAGATTGAATCAGGCGCACCAATAGCGCATCGGGGCTGAGAATCAGCACAGCAATAAAAGTTAACAACAGCCCTTTGCGATGATCGGATAGTTCCATGTCGGGATTGATTCCACAGGGGCAAAAGAAAAGCAAGCATTTCAGCGCGGGTCTTGAAAAAAAAGGATACAGATGGCGGTCCAAAAATTGTACTATGACCCCAAAGGAGTATCTTATTATGGCAATTTCTGGAAATCCAAAGAAACTGGCACAGGATATTGCCGGTGGATTCTACAGCCTGTCACCGCCGGTGCTGAAAAAATATACTCCGGCAGATTTGAAGATTATTCTGTCTAACCTGACGTTGGTTCAGAGGGAAGTGAGGCAAATCCAGGTGCCTCTGGATGATGTTCTCTTGGTTAAAGCAAAAAACACGAAGATATCGCGACTGAACCAGGCGCTGATGGTTTTGCGCAGTTACTGCAAAAAGATGCGTATTCCGATTTGATATAGT
>JAOZMV010000307.1 GCA_029934095.1 Desulfuromusa sp.
GAAAAATCAAAAGCAACCGGGGTTAACATAAGCAACAAAACAGCCGTCCAGATCAGTGGTGATTTTTTCAAAATTCTTTTCATTTCATTCTCCTCTGTTATTATGATGAGTGACAACGCGATATCTTTCCAACAACCGATCCATTACCGGGGCAGGAAAAAGTCATTTCACAGTATTTAAAAAGGGGCCGGAGATGCTCGTCAATTGGATGCAGTTTCACATCCTCGGCTTCCTCTGTATTGACCTATTAACGGTTGGAAGAAATAAAAGTTACAAAATTATTTTTCCCGGTGAAAACTGTAACTTTCTGCCATTGGAAGAGTTATGGGTATAAGGTGAATGTGTTTAAAATCTTTTATAACGATCATAAAGATCGACTCTTTGGCTACTTATTGCGCAAATCGGGCAATTATCATTTAGCAGCGGATATTATGCAGGAGAGCTTTACCCGTTATCTGGAACGCTACAATGAGAGGGAGCATAATCCCGCTCTCCTCTTTACTATCGGCCGAAACTTGCTTCTTGATCATATACGCCAAACTCGATCCAACATTTCATATGAAGATGAAGAGCACGGACAGGCTGTTGATCAGGAGCATATTTACCAGGTCCATGAAGAAGCCAGACGAGTCTTATCTGCCCTGCAGCAGATGAATGACGAGGAACGGGATATTCTTTCCCTGCTGGTCAGCAGCGGCTTGTCATATCGGGAAATAGCTGAAATAACGGGAAACAGTGAGGCCAATATTAAAGTTAAGATCCACCGGTCACGCATTAAACTAAAGAAAATATTAAAGGAAAACAGGCGATGAAAGATTACTTTATCAGTATGTTTATTGACAACGAACTCGACCTGGATGAAAAAATCAACTTTGTTGAGGGGGTGCATAAAGATAAAGGGTTCAAAGATCAGACCGTTGAGCTACTGGAGCAGGAAAAGCAGCTGCAAAGTGATGTCGCTATCAGCGCACCAGAGTTACCAATGCCGTTTAAACGTCGCTCTAAACCGAATTTCTTGAAGCTCTGGTTACCGTCATTTGCTGGATTTGCAACCGCCTGTATTCTTCTGACTGGTTTTTTTCTCTTCCGGTCTGTTCCGGTTGAAAATAATGAGGAGTTGCACCGTTTTGTCATTTATCAACCGGGTGTGAATCATGCAGAAATTATTGGCAACTTTACCGGTTGGACCCCGGTCGCGATGGAGAAAATTGGTGATAGCGGCTATTGGTCAATTTCCATCGATCTTCCAGAAGGGGAACATCACTATAGTTATCTTTTAGAAAATGGTCAGCAGATAGCCGATCCGACGGTTTTAACTCGGGAGCGGGACGATTTTGGCGGGGAGAATTCAATCATCAGGATTACTGCCTCAATATGAATAAATATTTTGCCCTGATAATCCTGTTCATCATTATTCTGAGTGGCTGCACACCCGGGCATTTTGTTGAACACGACATGGACTCACTAACGTTCTCCCTACAGAGACCGGAAGCGAACCGAGTTCAGTTTGCAGCCTCTTTTGACCATTATGTTCTTCATGATGCTCGACAAAATAGCTTTGGTACCTGGCAGGTCAAGGTTCCTGTAAATTCAGAACTGAAATATTTTTATATTGTTGATGGTCTTATCTACGTACCTGAATGTCGCTTTAAAGAAAAAGATGATTTTGGAGCAGAAAACTGTCTTTACCTGCTCTGATTGATAATGTTTTCAATCTCTGCCTGACATGGGAAGAAACTGAATGAACTACAAAATAATAAATATTTTTACAGCCCTGTTTTTTGTGATTCTATTTTCCACAACAGTGGGCATGGCAGCTGAAAGTACTGCTGGAATAGAGCAAGCTATGGATAAAGCTGGTTTTACTGAAAAGCAGGTACTGGAAGTAGAGAGCACGTTAAGTTTTGCCCAGAACAAAGGTCTCCCGGAAGGTATAATAGCCGACAAACTGCAGGAAGGTATTGCAAAACAGATCGCTCCAGATAGAATCGTCCAGGCGATAGAGCGGATAGCTTCTCGCTACAGCCATGCCCATGCATTAGCCGGAAATCTGGTTCAGGAACAACAAAAAGTTGCCCAGTTGGGTAATATTGTTGCTGCAGGAATGGCGGCGGGCTTAACCACCCAGGATGCGGAAAAGCTGATGGCTGAGATCAAATCAAAACAGACCCCGGGAACAGAAAATTACCCCTTGGCAAAAGAAGCCATGCTTACGGCCAGAGACCTGTCTCGTCGTGGTATTGCATCCACAACAACGGTAGAAGTCGTTGAAAAAGCATTGCAAAAAGGTCTTAACGTCAATGAAATGCGTGCTATGCGCGGAGCCTTTAACAAACAGGGAACACAAAGCAGTATCGAAGCATTTGCAAAAGGGAATAGATCAGCAGCTAACCGCAGCTCACAAGCCCACGGGATGGCAACAGGACATGGGACATCGGGTTCTGAAGGTGGGACAGGGGGAGATAGCTCAGGGGCTGGTGGCGGAGCAGGTTCGGGAGGGAATGGAGGATCTGGGGGCGAATCGGGGAA
>JAOZMV010000308.1 GCA_029934095.1 Desulfuromusa sp.
GCACCAGCAAAAATATAAAATTTGGCAGTAAATCCAGCTGTTGGTGGTAGTCCCATCAAAGAGAACAGGAAGATCGTCAGAACGATACCTAATACCGGTTTCTTATAGCCAAGGCCGGCGACACCATCGAGGGTCAGATTCTCTTCCCCCTTCTTCCCGATCAGAACCAGAACGGCAAAAGCACCCATATTCATGAAGGTATAAACCAACATGTAGAACAGAATTGCTGACAGGCCGATCTGATTCCAGGCAACTAAACCGACCAGCGCATAACCAGCATGGGAGATCGAAGAGTATGCCAGCATCCGCTTCAGATCTTTTTGACTTAGTGCTATAAAATTACCAACCGTCATGGTTAAGACGGCCAGAATCCAGAACAGTGAAGTGAGTTCAGATTGCAGACCATCCAGACCAATAATAGTGACTCGCATTAAAGCAGCAAAAGCAGCAGCCTTAGGTCCAGCACTCATAAATGCGGTGATCGGAGTCGGTGCTCCCTGATAGACATCGGGAGTCCACATATGAAATGGTGCCGCTGCAACCTTGAACAAGAAGCCAACCAGCAGCAATGCTCCACCAGCAATAAACATGGTGTTCATCGCTGCAGCAGGGTTAGCACTGACATAGGCGGCAATTCCATCAACCTTGGTTGTTCCGGTCACGCCATAGAGGAGAGCAACACCGTAGAGGAGGAAACCGGTAGAGAAGGCTCCCAGAAAGAAGTATTTCAATCCTGCTTCGTTTGAGCGGGTTTGATGCCTGAAGAAACCAGCCAGGACATAGAGAGAAACCGATAATACCTCCAGACCGAGGAAGATCGTCATCAGGTCGGTTCCCGAAGCCATCCACATGGCACCCGCCGTGGTAAACAGAATCAGCGGATAATATTCACTGACCGGGTAACCTTCACGCTTGAGATAGTCATCAGACATCAGAATGGTCAGCCCGGCAGCAGTGAGACAGATCATACTGAAGAATGTTGCAAAGTTATCAAACAGGACGCTCCCGGCAAATCCAGCTTGCGGGTTATTCCATCCATTCAGAGCAACAAAGCCGGTAACCACCAGCGCAACAATACTCAGCCAGGCAACGTGTGTGGTGCTCCCACGTTTGGAAAAAACTGAGACCATCAGTATCCCCATGCCAAAAACACAGAGTACCAGTGACGGCATAATTGCCTGCAAGTTTACATTCTGGATGGCTTCTTGAACCAGATTTTCCATCTAACAGCTCCTCGGAACCAGTGTTATTTCAACTTTAAGTACAGTTATAAATCTATTTATGATCTGCAGGGGTATCGGTGTGACTGTTTGTGTGTCCACCAGCATGTCCCGCAGATTCAGGTTGATGCATTTCAACCACAGCAACCTTGTCCGCACCCATCTGCACCAGCATTTGTTCCATAGCAGGGTTCATTTTTGAAAGGAAGGTATTTGGAGCAACACCAATCCAGAAAATGAACAGTAACAGGGGCAGCATGATAACAATCTCGCGGACAGACAGGTCCTTGAGTTTTTCATTTTCAGGATTAGTGACTTTGCCAAACATAACCCGCTGATAGACCCAGAGCATGTAGACAGCCGCAAGGATAACACCGGTTGTCGCAAAGACTGCGTACCAACGCAAACTACTCTGGAACGCCCCCATCAGCGCCAGGAACTCACCAACAAAACCATTTGTTCCGGGCAGACCAATTGAGGAAAAGGTAACAATCATGAAGATGGTTGCAAAGATCGGCATTTTCGTTGCGACCCCGCCGAACTCGGTAATCAGACGGGTATGGCGACGCTCATAAAGAAACCCGACAATCAGGAAGAGTGCACCGGTTGAAATACCGTGGTTGACCATTTGAATCATGCCACCAGCCAGACCTTGTAAATTCAGGGCAAAAACACCGAGCATAACAAAACCAAGGTGGGCAACTGATGAGTAAGCAACCAGTTTTTTGATATCATCCTGCATCATCGCAACCAACGAACCGTAAATGATTCCGACAACACTCAGGAAGGCCAGGAAGGGGATAAAGGTCGGTAATGCCTCAGGAAACATCGGCATGGCAAAACGGACATACCCGTAGGTTCCCATTTTCAACAGCACAGCAGCCAAGATGACCGAGCCCGCGGTCGGTGCTTCGGTGTGGGCATCAGGCAGCCAGGTATGGAGTGGAAACATCGGCACTTTGATCGCAAAGCTGAAGCCAAATGCCAGGAACAGCCAGAACTGGGCATTATAGGGGAGATCAAGCTTATAGAGTTCCTCGATCCCAAAGCCGTTTGTCAAAGCACCGCTCTGCTGTCCAAAATAGTAAATAAAGATAATAGCTACCAGCATTAACAGGGAACCGACAGCCGTGTAGATGAAAAACTTGACCGCTGCATAAATCCGGTTTTTACCGCCCCAGATACCGATCAGGAAGTACATCGGAATCAACATCAATTCCCAGAAAATATAGAACAGGAACAGATCTAGTGAGATGAAAGCGCCAAGCATGCCGGTTTCCAGCAGCAGCAACATCACCATGA
>JAOZMV010000309.1 GCA_029934095.1 Desulfuromusa sp.
TCCGCTATATTGCGGACGATGTCATGGTGATGTATCTGGGAAAGGTTGCAGAATACGGTCAGGCTGAGAAAATATTTGAGCAACCACGCCATCCCTATACACAAGCGTTACTTGCATCGACCCCGCACCTGAAAGCACAGAACCGGAAGCAACGGGTCATTCTTTCCGGCGAACTCCCTTCGCCACTATCTCCCCCTTCCGGTTGCGTTTTCCATACCCGCTGCCCCTATGCCAACGAACGCTGTGCCATCGAGATTCCAATCTTACTAGATCTGGATGGTAACCGTCAGGTTGCCTGTCATGGAGTTGAGGAAGGACGGCTGTAGATGATCCCGGCTTGGCTATGTTGACCAATCTAGGCTTTGCTGCGACCATCACCACTCCGATTTTCTGTATTCTTGGTCTGGGAATTATCTTCAAACGGATCGGCTGGATTACCGATGAATTTGCCCGACTCGGTTCCAATCTGGTTTTCAAAGTCACCTTACCCTGCCTGTTATTTGTCAAACTGGTCGAGACCGATTTTCGCCACGATTTACCAATTAAACTGGTCATTTATGCTGTCATCGCAACAGTGGCAGTATTTCTGATTCTCGATCGTCTTTTCAGCTCTCGATTACACACTGTTGCTGATCGGGGTGTCTTTGTTCAGGGCGCATTTCGCAGCAACATGGGAATTATCGGTCTCGCTTTTTGTCTGAGTGCTTTCGGGGAGGGGGTTGTTGCAACAGCTTCCATCTATCTGGCAGTGATGACAACATTGTTTAATATCCTCGCAGTTTTGACCCTCACCCGTCATCAAGAAAAATCTGGACATCGCAATGAAATTTTAACGGCCCTGCTGGAAATTGTGAAAAACCCTTTAATACTGTCGATTGCCGCGGGAGTCATTATTTCTTTGATCGGTATTGATGTTCCGAACATCCTGTTGGAAACTGGCGGTTATTTTGCCCAAATGACATTACCTCTGGCATTGCTTTGTGCTGGAGCATCAATCCGCCTGCACGAATTTCAAACCTCACCACCATTGTATTGGGCGGTCACCGGAAAATTACTTTTTGTTCCTCTGATTATCACAACAGGGGGGATTATTCTGGGACTGCGGGGAGAAGAACTGGGAGTTCTCTATCTGATGTGTGCAGCACCAACCGCCGCCGTAAGTTACCCGATGACTCAAGCCCTCGGCGGAAACCACCATCTGGCAGCAGCGATTATTGCTGCAACCTCGTTGGGATCACTGTTTTTTACCACTCTGGGGATCTTTCTGCTGCGGAGTTTTCAGCTGATTTAAGCAGGCAAGGCAGGAATTAGGGACGACTAACGAATCAATGTAGACCATCACCGTTGCTGAGTCAGTTAGCCCTTTATTTTATTCAGAGTGGTGATGCCACTCTATGCTATCTTAAGAATCCCTCAAGGAAAAACCATTATTGTTGCATTGTGATGTGACTCACATTAGTTAGGAAGGTAGATATATGTACAGACTACACCAAGCAGGGCTGGCGGGCATACTTGCTTGCGCTCTGCTACTTACGTTTTCCGGCGATATCCTGGCCTTCGGTTCAAAAGGCAGAGTGGAACCGATCTTTGCACGCTATGCGCGTACTTATGACTCCCCCACCTTGGACTTAAATGTTGAATACTTTCACCACAAACCGATGGAAGAGATGGATGGTTTCAATGGTTATACAGCGACCCTGGATTTCACCTTCCCTTTCAACGATGTAGAACAAATTCAGTTACTGCTACCGTTGCGCACTAATGGCAAGGGCGATTATAACAAGCCGGGGGATCCATTGGATGGTCGCTCGCTCGATGTCAAAGGCGATGGCGGAGTCCGTGACTTTGCATCCCTGATTTATGAACGCCAGATTCCCTGGCTGGAAAACCAGCTGGGTTTCAATATAGCCTGGCTAGCAGGTTATGGAAAACGCCAGGATCCCTTGGATGCAAAGCACAACGGGGACCTGGTCGACAAATTTAACCACAAAGGTCATAACTATCAGGTTGGTTTAAAGGTGGATGCTGACATCCAAAACGACGAGATGACATTATTCGGAAATCTGCGTTACGTGATGTTCAGGGATACCGATGACATCAACCTCACCGGCGATTTAATCAACTTTGAAGTGCTTTATGCAACTGGTGCGGTCATGTTCAATACTTATGGTCACATGACCCCGGTACTGGAAGCATTGTTTGAACATGATTTCAGAAGTTTCGCCTCCTTCAGCCTGTCGCCCGAAATAATCTACACACTCTCAGATGGACTGGACGTTAAGTTCGGTGCACCCTTTAAACTTACCAGGGATGGTCAGGATTTTGCGGCTGAACTTGAGCTGACATACCGGTTCTAATCATTTGTTCCAACGTCTGGAATGTGCGCTGTACCTGCCTTTGGTATCTACAAATAAGCGCTATGAATGTCGGACTGAAGCCGCTGCAAGAGTTGTTTCGTGCCGCTGTTTTGAACTTCATCACCATTTCAACGTCAGTTCCACACCACCGCCTT
>JAOZMV010000039.1 GCA_029934095.1 Desulfuromusa sp.
GGAATTTTTCATGTCAACAAGACGTGATTTTCGCTGCATAGCTAGAGCTATACAGCGGAAGTCACAACGCCGTTGACGCGGAAAAGAACAAGCAAGATGCGAAAGTTTATGGGTTACAGGGTACTAGTACATGGATGTTGATCATAGGGCTTTGACCACCATCAAGGTGATATCATCATCACGGGAATGTTCTCCCCTGAAGATATCCAGTTCGGTGAGGAGTTGTGAGGCAATACTGTCGGCACTCGCATCAGCATGCTGAATCAGAAGATCAATGACCCGCTCGGCACCGAACATTTCGCCAGCGGTATTTCGGGTTTCCCAGATCCCATCGGTGCCGATCAGCAGGATTTCTCCGGGTGAAAACTTTATAACCGGAGCCATTTCATACGGAGTTTCTTCTATAATTCCCAGTGGAATTCCCGAGCTGTCAAGTTCTTTAACCTGACCATCCGCACGGTAGAAAAATATCGGGGCATGTCCAGCTGATATCCAACTTAAAGAACGCTCCTCCGGGTTGAGGACACCATAAAACAGGGTCATAAAGTCGGCGTTGGCGGTACCTCGGCAGAGTTGGTTGTTGAGTTCGCTCGCCAGTACGTTGAGATTGGACTCATACCGATCAACCAGAGAGTGGAGAGCACCGCGAGCGGTCGCCATTACCAGTGCAGAGCCAATGCCGTGCCCGGAAACATCTCCGACCGCCAGACCAAGCCGCTGCTGTCCCGAATTTTTCAACGCGATAAAGTCAAAATAATCACCCCCGGTTTCATCACAGTAGAGATTTTGTGCTGCCAGATCAAAATTGGGACAAAGGGGTGCTGAATCAGGTAATAGCTGCTGTTGGATCTCTTTTGCCAACTCCAGGGATTGTTTCATCTGCTCCCGTTCCTTCAGTCGGCTTCCCATTCCATTAAAAATCTCACCGAGATTTTCCAGTTCATCACCGGTTCGAATGTCAACCCGGGTTTCAAAATCCCCATCAGATAGCTGGTTTGCTGCTGTCGCCAGTTGCATGATCGGATAGGTTACTTTGCGGGAACGGCTGATTGCCAAAAGAATAGCGGCAGCGACAACAATAATTGTCAGGGCGGCGCTGATTGTGAGACTCCGGGATATTTGTTGATTGACATAATTTTCAGCATTGATCGCTGGAGCAATAATTTGTTGATAGGGGACAATCACCAGCGGGAAGGGTTCATCTACGTTTCTGGCACCGTAGGCCCAGAGAGATTCCTCCCCCCGATAAATAATTTTTCTGACGGCAGAATTTCCATTCAGGAGATCCTGCTGGAGATCCTGCAATTGCGGGTCGGTTATATCCAGATACTTATGCTCAACCGGTATCCGCCAATCTGAAGCATGATCTTCGCTGCGGTTGCGGAGCAGAATTTCCAACTGTTGTCCCGGATCAGGTGCATCTTCGTGGTAAATAAGAATCATACTTTCAGTGTCATCGGCCCATTCTGCCGGGATACTCCAATCGGTGAAGAATTGTCGGTAGTCGATGTCCAAAGCGGTGACCCCCGCTAAATGTCCATCGCCAGCATAGATGGGTTTTGCCAAGGTTAAAATCAGGCTTCTGGTGGTTAAATCTGTCAGGATTTGTTGGGTCGGTTCCCCTTTGAATACTGCATCTTGGTACCACTGCCGCTGTCTGGGGTCGTAGGAGTCCGGGTAGCCACCTTTGCCGGGATAACTGGAATGAATCCCGGATTCCAATGCTGTATATTGCCAGAGGAACAGGTCTGGCTGGATATCGTGCAAACTTCTGTAAACTTCAGGCATGCTGCTTATTTGCTTGAGTTCGTCTGCAACTTCCGCCGGTTTTTTTCTTTCAGCGAGAAAAATGACCTGCTGGGAATAAGAGACTGGGATTGGAGTCAGGGTTCCATCTTTGGCTGGGCGGCGGTGCTTTTGTGTCGTGATCAGATCTTTGGGTTGATTCTGTGGAGATGCATAATCAGCAGAAAAAAAGATCGGTTCGGGATGCTCGGGTGGGGGAGAAGATAACCTGCATTCAACTGCCTGCGCTTGAATCTGCAGGGTCAGTAGCCCCATTGCTTTATCCCGATTAAGGATTCGAGCAAAATCATCGACTAAAGTATGAAGCAGAGTTGTTGCACTGCTATTCAATTGGGTGTGGGTATCGCTGGCAAGTCTCTTGCCAAAATGGAGCATTGAGGTGCGTTGGGAAAGAAAACTCAGACTCAGCGGCACGAGCGTGATCGTCAGTAATAGAATCAGTAGTTTGGTACGAAATTTCATAGCATTCCCGGATAAAGAGCTGCCCCCAAATTATAGCAGCTACGCCCCGATTTTCAGCCCCATTTTTCTATGTCTCCAGCCAGAGCAGTATCGCTGCCTGTTCTTTTGGCCATTGCTCGCCAAGGCGCAATACCAGAAAAGTTTTCAGTAAACTGTCAAACATTTGTTCCCCTTCTTCAACCGCAGCAAGTTTGGTGAAAAAGGCTGCTTCTGCTTCAGCCTGAGGGTCATCGCTCGGATCCTTTTCTGGCCGGATCATCGGGGTGCGGTAACTGCCGAACTGGAAGCGTTCCCCTTTTAACGTCAGTTTCCAGGCATCATCTTCGTTCTGTTGTAGATGAATTGTTGCTTCCTCAATTTGTTTTCCCTGTCGCAGTGCTGCTCGAACTTCCAGATAGTGATCCTGCGGCCCGGCAACAACAATTTTTTGTATCCCCTCCTGTCCGCCACCAACAAGAACCAGGCGGTTGTCAAGAAAAGCAGTGAAAGGTTGTTTTTCAAGTAGCGGTCCGGAAGTTGTCACCTGGTAGCGGGAATCTGAATTGAGAGTGCGATAGAATAGCCACTGTAAAAAGTCAACCCCCAACCAGCGGTTGGCTTCAACCTGCTCGAGGATATTATCTGTCTGAGCCTTATTGGCGACCTGTAGTGTTTCTCGCAACTGTTCTGGAAGAATTTGTGTCGCCCGCGCCAGCGGATGAAATAACTGGAGTCGCAACCCGGGGAAGGTCTGATGAAATAATCCCTGAAAACTGTCAATTGTATTTTGACCAAGGGAGCAAAAACGGAGCAGTTGCCGATCGGTATCCCAGACCACATCGTAAAAAGAGGGTGTCGGCAGGGTGCGAGCTAATAGTGAGCTGCGTGCCTGATCTCGAATCTGCTCTTTTTCTCCTTTAGGAACAAATCTCAGGGTTGGTTGCCCGGCCAGAAATTTTTCACAGAGTTTAACGACCTCGCGTTTTAACAGTGCTGCCGGAATCCGGCGGCGATCCTGCCTCAAACTGAAGGATAAATAATGATCGCGCCAACAACTGTCGGTGGAGGTGAAATCGCTGCAGTCATAGTCATCGAGTTGCACCCAGCCGGTTGATAGTTCATCAGCAGACTGTTCAATGGAACGGAACCCTTGTGCCGACAGTTTCTCCGGTAGATCCTGATATTTTTCCTGTGGATTAAGTGAACCTGTCACTTGAAAATAACCAACACTGGCGGATGTAGCCAGAAAGCCCATAGTTGCTCCTTTAAATATTTTTTATAGAATGATTTTGATTGTTTAAATTCGGTATGAATAGTACCAGTTTAGCGGTGGTGAAAGTAATAATAATGCCCGGTGAACAAGGTTTTACTGCTTAGAAATATGGTCTAAGGGTCTATTGCGACATTCTGGATGGGGTCAGTGGGCTGCCGCAGCAGTTTTTGTTTCCCTGACAATGAAAGTTTTGATTCTCTGCTGATCTTCACTCAAAATATTGATAAAGCGCATTCCAGCAGCGATGGCTGATTTATTCTCCATACTGATCCAGACGATTTCAGCAACAGCACAGATTGGAGGTTGCCCATCTTCTAAGTTGACAAGAATCAAGCAGAGCTCTCCCTGATGTCCAGGTGGTTCTATGGTGAGTTTGATCCCATCTGGACTGATATTGACCTGAGATGATTTGAAGCCATCAAAAATGAGTGGTACTTCAGGGCTGTGGAGAACCTCAATATTCTTTTCCCATATCTCTCGCATGGTCTGTAGCGTTTTTGCGGCCCGGCTGAAACGGATCCCCAGTTTGCAATCAAAACGTTTGCTGTTACGGCGTTGGAATATCTGTACGTCGGAACTAAGCTGTAAGGTAAATTGGCCTTCGATCAATCTTTGCCTAAAGTGCCCTGTCGTTCGAATTCCTACCCCCATGCTCTCAGTGGTGACCTCAAACATGAGCCCTTCATTAAAGGGGTATTGCTCAACTGCACCTGTTCCATAAGGGAGGGAAAGAAGCAGATAATCTTCTTCCTGGGAAACAATAAATACGCTCATCAACTCAGTACGCCCATTTTGTTCTGTGTCATGGAGTACTTTGAGGAGTAGCTGTTGACCCGGTTTAAAATAGCGTTGATAATCCATTCCATTAATCCTATTTTGATTTTATCGATCTTGCACTTGGTTATTCTATACCTTTCCAGAGGTAAGAGCAATCTAATAAGTAGTTATTATGAAGAGTATTCTCATTTTTAAAAAAAGTTAAATATATAAAAGTAGTTAAGAATTATTAGTTTTTTCTCTCCCCAGAGGTGCTGATGCAGAAACAGAAAAATAACTATTTTATTGTGACCGCCCCAGGTTTTGAAAATATTTGTGCCGGGGAATTGGTTGCTCTCGGTATCCAACCAACTGCTACCATTCATGGTGGAATCAAGTTTGCGGGTGGGTTGCAGGAGCTTTATTTAGCCAACTTGTGGCTGCGCAGTGCTGCACGGATATTGGTCCGCTTCGGAGATGTCGCGGCACGTGATTTTCCAGGCCTGTTTCAACGTTTGTCACGGTTGCCCTGGGGACGTTTTATCAAGCCGGGGACCGCTTATGAAATCAGGGTGACAAGTCGTGCTTCTCGATTGACCCATACGGGTCGAATTGCGGAAGTTTGTGAGGCTGCTATCAGCAAGGTTCTGGGTGGCAAAAATGGGGAAACGGGGCCAGTGCAGAAGGTTTTTCTCCGGATGGATGATAATCGCTGTCAGGTTTCTATCGACAGTTCTGGTGAGCACTTGCATCGGCGCGGTTATCGGCAGGCCCGGGTTGCGGCACCACTGCGGGAAACACTGGCAGCCGGGTGTCTGTTAGCATGTCACTATGACGGTTCGTTGCCACTGCTCGATATGATGACTGGTTCCGGAACCTTTGCTATTGAGGCGGCATTGATTGCATTACACAAAGCGCCGGGGAAGGACCGTGATTTTGCTTTTATGAACTGGCCGAAATATCGACCGGGATTGTGGCAGCAGCTATTGATAGAGGCTCAGCGGAAAGAAAAATCGGTAATTTCAGCTCCCATTTTAGCGGTCGATAATAATCCGAAGGCGATTGCGGTGGCCCGGAAAAATTTAGAGAATGCCGGCCTGGATCGATTGATTCAACTCTCTTGTGGCAATATGCAGCAACTTCTACCTCAGTCTCCACAGGGGTTGATGATCTGTAATCCCCCTTATGGGGAACGGCTTGGCAAAAATGCGAGTTTAAAAGCGCTCTATCATGATCTCGGCCGGGTCTACGGGACAACTTTTGCCACCTGGCAAGGGGCGATCATTTGTCCAGAGTCTGAACTGATTAAAACAACAGGGGTCTCTTTTTCGCCCGCACTGCGTTTTTTAAATGGTGGAATTAAGGTTGCTTTATTGGAAAAAGTCTTGACTTGACTTGCCTCAGCAAGTATAAACTCCAGCTCTTGTGGGGCAGCAGAACTCTCCACAAAGATAGTCAAGAAAGTGGGGTGATTGTCAGTGGAAATCACTGTTATTGATGGTAACGTTGAAAAAGCGATCAAAGTTCTCAAGCGGAAGTTACAGCAAGAAGGCCTTTTTCGTGAAATGAAGCAACGTAAGTTTTACGAGAAGCCTAGTATTAAGCGGAAACGTAAAGAGAAAGAAGCTCAGCGCCGTCTGCGTAAGAAGCAGCGCGCTATGAAGCGTTTTAACTAAATTTTTTGTTTTTCAAATAAAAAGCCGATCCAGATTCTGGGTCGGCTTTTTTTGTTTATGGGGAACTTTGAGCCAAACAAACAGATTTGCAGCCAGTTCATGGAGTGTCCGACAGTCTCCTAGAAGCTTGATAGCGGCTGTGCTTGATCAAAATAGTGATGATGGAACTCAAATTTATAGTTAAGAGCTTTGATATAGACTTCATTGCTGATTCGCTTAGCTTTCCAGCTGAATTCCAGTAGCGTAATAGCAACAATCATTTTCTTGTGTTCTTCAAGGTGGATGGGGGTCAGGGGGAGCCCGATTTTCTCCATGGTTTGTTCTTCCAGTTCCAGCTGCTGTGCAATTGCCTCAGCTATTCTCTCCAGCTGGCCGGTCGATATTTTTCCGGCTGAAGTTTCTTTTAGTTCTTCTTTCAAGTTGCTGGTTCTGGAGTTTAAAATCGCCAGATCAATTTTGACTGAAGCGGATTTCTGTGTAATTGCTTTCCCCACCTTGACCACCTTTAGAAATTTTAAAGAGAATAGGTTTCTATTAATCCATCATTCTAGCGAAATGCATGCCACAAATAGATTCAATCTTTAATTAAAAGCAATGTGAGAGTTAATTTATTGAAAATACCGGGGAAAATTGGGATTATTTTTCACAAAGTGGGATTATTTATCCAATTGACAGCATTGTTTTGGCTGGCTGGTGGGCATTTCCCAATGTTTCTATGGCAAATAACATAATAAAAAAGCGGACAATCCTGCAAGGAGAGTCCGCTTTAAATTGAAAAAGTGACACCAATTTTATCTGGGCCAGTGTCCCAGATCCATTCCCGATACTTTCTCGACAATCCGAACCACCTGGTAACTGTATCCATATTCGTTATCGTACCAGATATACAGGACACAACGATTACCCTGGACGATGGTAGCGAGGGAGTCGACGATGCCGGCATAGGAGGATCCAACCATATCAGTCGAAACAGCTTCAGGTGAATTGGTAAAATCAATCTGATTCTGGAGTGATGAGTTCAGGGATACATCCCGCAGGTAGTCATTCAACTCTGCAACTGTCGTCTCCTGATTCAGTGTCAGGTTGAGGATCGCCAGGGAAACATTGGGGGTCGGAACCCGAATGGCATTCCCGGTTAGCTTACCCGCAAGTTCGGGCAGTGTCTTGGCAACAGCTTTAGCAGCACCAGTTTCAGTAATAACCATGTTGAGCGGGGCGCTGCGCCCGCGCCGTTCTTTGTTGTGGTAATTGTCAATCAGATTCTGGTCATTGGTATAACTGTGGCAGGTTTCAATATGTCCAGCTTCGATGCCAAATTTATCGTTGACCGCTTTCAGTACCGGAACAATTGCATTGGTGGTGCAGCTGGCTGCTGAGAGAATGGTTTCATCATTTTCCAGCAATTCATTATTGACGCCGTAAACGACATTAGGGATATCGCCCTTTCCCGGAGCCGTCAACAGGACCTGTGATACCCCTTTGGCTTGGATATGGCGTCCCAACCCTTCACGGTCCCGCCACTTGCCGGTGTTGTCGATGACGATCGCATTTTCAATTCCGTATTGTGCATAATCAACCTCTTCAGGGGCGTCTGCATAGATAATGCGGATCATATTACCATTAGCAATAATGGCGTTTTCTTCCTCATCTATCCTGATAGTCCCCTTAAAGTGGCCATGGACTGAATCGCGACGGAGTAGACTGGCGCGTTTGCTCAGATCATCATCAGTCCCTTTCCGGACGACAGCAGCGCGCAGGCGGAGGTTATTGCCACCACCCGCTTGTTCAATAAGAATTCTGGCGACCAAGCGACCAATACGGCCAAAACCATAAAGGACAACATCGCGTGGCTCACTCAACTGATGAGTCTTCCCCGTATTTAACTCTTTGAGTTGCTCGGCGACAAATGTGTCGATATCTCTGCTATTCTGTTCCTGATACCGCAGTACCAGCTTTGCCAGATCAACTCGCGCGGGGGCAAGATCCATTCTGGTCATGGCCTGGAGGATCGGGTAGGTATCCTTCACCCAGATTTCACGACTGATAATTTGCCGGGCAAAACGATGCGCGCGCAAAATTTCAATGGTAGACTGATTGACCAGGGTGCGGTCAAAGACGGTACAAATAACCTCTTGATCGCGATAGAGTTTACCGATTAATGGTGCCATCGTCTCAGCAATCGCTTCACGTTCTTTCCACTCGTTGAAATATTCGCCAGTTTTTGTGTCGACCATGTTGAACTAACCCTTTCATCGCATGTTATTGCAAGTAAATAGCGGGAATTTTATCTTTCCGTACCTTTAAAACATGCGTATACTAATTTAACTCAACTGCTTTTGCAACTCCCTTTCCGGCGGAAATAATTGTCTTTTTATCCGACAGAGAACGGGTGATTTGTGGAGTTGGGTATCGCGTCTGATTCGAAAAATAAAATTCTATCCGCAACTTTCATGGAGGATTAAACGATGAGTGATGTTGTCAGTTACAAAGATCTGGGTCTGGTTAATTCACGGGAAATATTCCGCAAAGCGGTCGATGGTGGGTATGCTATTCCGGCCTATAATTTTAATAACCTTGAGCAACTGCAGGCCATTATTACCGCCTGTGCCGAAACCAGCTCACCGGTAATTCTCCAAATCAGCAAAGGTGCCAGGAGTTATGCCAATGAAACCATGCTGCGCTATATGGCGACCGGTGCGGTGCAGATGGCCAGAGAGATGGGTTCTGATATTCCGATCGTTCTCCACCTTGATCATGGCGATACCTTCGAGTTGTGTAAAAGCTGCATTGATTCCGGCTTTTCATCGATCATGATTGATGGTTCCCATCTTCCTTACGATGAAAACGTTGCTCTCACCCGCCAGGTTGTTGAGTATGCCCATGCCCACGATGTCACTGTGGAGGGTGAACTGGGTGTCCTCGCCGGGATTGAGGATGATGTGGTGGCTGAAAAATCGACCTACACTCAGCCCGATGAAGTGGAAGATTTTGTCAAGAAAACCGGTGTCGATTCATTGGCAATTTCCATCGGAACCAGCCATGGTGCGTTTAAATTCAAGCTCAAGGAAGGGGAATCGGCACCACCACTGCGCTTTGATATTCTCGAAGAGTGTGAACAGCGGATTCCCGGTTTTCCGATTGTCCTCCATGGGGCATCCAGCGTTGTTCCTGAATATGTTGCTTTGATCAATCAGTATGGTGGCAAGATGGAAGGCGCTGTTGGCGTTTCTGAGGATCAACTACGCAAGGCTGCGGCAAGCGCTGTATGTAAAATCAATATCGATTCGGACGGACGTTTGGCTGTGACAGCGAAAATCCGTGAATATCTGACCAATAATCCTGGTGAATTTGATCCACGTAAGTATCTTGGTGCTGCGCGTAACGAGTTGATAAAACTGATCAAACATAAGAATGAGGCGGTTCTCGGAAGTGCTGGAAAAGCTTAAAGTTGCAGGATTGAGGTTATGGTTCGAAAATGGAGAGTCGAATGAAGAGAAGCAGGCTGCTGTGTTGGCTGCTGTTTGGT
>JAOZMV010000040.1 GCA_029934095.1 Desulfuromusa sp.
GCAAAAACTCAGGCTACGCCTTCAAACATTCGCCGTTCTTTTTCTCAAATCAACTGTTCCATTCCGGCTGCGTTACACGGGAGGGGTAGTTCAAAACAAAGTTAAAAACCTTACGAACGTCGCTAAAATTGCTTAAACTAGCGCCATTCTAAGGTGTCCTCGGAATAGTGGGTAAGATTCCGATAGCTGCTACGCAAAATCTGCACATTCAGACAATTTATGTCGCTAAAACAAGAGTTTAAGCTTCCTCTAATATACCAACGAAAGAAGTGCCTTCATTAAAGAGTGGGTATTCCTTCAAAATCAGATAGCTTATTTTTTATATTCCCGGAGATAGAGAAAGACAAATAAACAGGAGGAAAAGGCACAACCATTGCAGCATAAAAGTTTACAGATCACTTGCTCAGGAACAAGGGAGCACTCAAATGAAAAGTAAACTGTTAGCCCTTTTTGTACTGGTTGTCTTTCTCAGCGCATGTGCACCCCGTCAGGCACTGATTCAATCTGACCCCCCGGGAGCCATGGTCACGATCAATGGAACAGAGGTCGGAACAACTCCAGTCCAATATGACTATTCTCTCAGTAATGGTCGTCAGCACCAGCTGCATATCACTCATCACGGATACGAACCTGTCGACCAGACAATTGAAGCTGACAAAACCGACCCCGGTGCCATGAAACGCTGGCTGATCGCTGGAGCTGTCTGGACTCCTCTCTGGATCGGAACCTTTTTCACCAAAAGATTGAAAGAAAGTTACCTGTTTGTCATGAAACGCTACAACCCTCCGCTGACCGCGATGCTTGAATAGCCTCTAGTTTTTCAAATTTATAATTGAAGAATTGAATATTTTCCCCCCAGATTAACACTCACAACTCAGATTCATTTCAGGCTGCGCTTGAGCAATTGATCAACTTTGCCGACCCCACCAATGACTGTCCCGTGCTTGTTGGTAGCATTGGGGGCGCACGGTGGGGTCTTAGTCAAATAGAGAACACGGTCCTTAGTCACCCAAATTTGCCACATCTGACGGCGGTGGCGCTCGATCTCGCAAAAGGGTGGCGGAACATTAACCCGAAACCACACTACGCTTAACAATTGCTGTCCAAAGACTTACATTTCACACCACCCCCATAACTATACGATTACATCGGATATTTATGTTGACTTATGGTAGATTTAAACATATAGTTTAGCCATGAAAGATCTGCTGTATCAATATAATCCCTGGTGGGAAGAATCATTCATCAATGAAGGGGTGAAACCCCGTGAAAAGTACCTCTGTGAACTCAGGAAGTATTTAGAGTTTAAGCAGATAATTATTTTGACCGGCCTTCGTCGCGTCGGCAAAACCACATTGATGAAAATTATTATTGAAGAATTGATTGCTGAAGGCACTTCACCAAAACACATTCTGTATGTAAGCCTTGATGATTATTTACTTCATAAAAACAACATCATCGAAATTGTTAACGAATTCAGAAAAGTTCACAAAATAAAAATAGAAGAAAAAATATATTTATTTCTGGATGAAGTCACATACAAAGAAGATTTCCATGTCCAATTAAAAAATATCTATGACACTCAAAATACTAAATTATTTGTTGCATCATCCTCAGCATCAATGCTCAGAGATAAAAAGGCGAGTTTAACAGGAAGAGCCATAACCATAGAAATAAAACCGCTGGATTTTGAAGAATACCTATTTTTCAATGGGACAACTGTCAAGAAGAGAGACAGACAATTATATAAATCACACTTCCTTGACTATTGCAAAGTTGGGGGATTGCCAGAAAATGTTTTACATCCAAGCAGAGAATATTTAATGAATCTGGTGGATGACATTATCCAGAAAGACATAACAGCCTTCCATGCAATTAAAAACCATCAAATTGTGAGAGATTATTTTACCCTGTTAATGGAGAGAAGCGGGAAGCAGTTGAGTATCAACAAAATTGGTAAAATTCTTGGCATATCCCCGGACACTTCAAAAAGATACTTAACATTTTTTGAATCAACCTACCTTATCCATCTTCTTCCACGTTGGGGAAAAACAAACCAGAAGTTATTATCAGCCAAAAAGATTTATGCTTCTGATCTTGGAATAAAATATATGTTCATGGGTGAAAGAGATCTTGGCAGCTACTTTGAAAACTATATTTATTTAATGCTGAGAAACAAGAAAGTATTATATTATCTATATGAAAATACTACAGAAATAGACTTTATCACCGAGGATAAAATCCTGATTGAATCAAAATTCTATGCAGAACTAAACAAAAAGCAGGAAAAGTTATTTAACGAATATCCGGCAAATAAAAAACTGCTGATTGATTCGGTAGAAAAATTGGCCGTATTGCAGAAATTATAAAAAAGCCAGCTCACCGTTATCTATCCACGGTGAGCTGGCTTTTGAAATTTGGCTTCTGGAACAGTTATCAACCATAAACCCAGCGGGGCAAAAATAGAACCAGGTCGGGCCAGAAGGTCAGGATCATAAGTATTGCAATCTGAATCAATAGAAAGGGCATCACTGCCCTTGAGACATAGACCAGATCACGATTGACGATAGCGCCGGAAATATACAAACTGACCCCAAGGGGCGGGGTACAGTAACCGATCCCCAGATTGATGGTCATCAGCAAACCAAAGTGCATGGTGTTGATACCAAACTTACTCAGTAACGGTAAAAAGATCGGGGTCAGAATCAGGGTTGCAGAAATAATATCCATAAACATGCCAATAATCAGCAGCAGGACATTGACCGCCAACAAAAATACCCAGGGAGAAGAGATACTGCTGACAACCGCAGTAGCAATCTTGTTGGGAATCTGCTCAAAGGTGAGATATTCCCCAAAAACTGAGGCTCCGGCAACAATAATCAGCAGTGTTGCCGAAGTGACCGCCGATGAAACAACCACCCGCTTCACGTCGAGAAGTTTCATGTCGCGGTGAATGAAGATCTCGACGAAAAAAGCGTAAAAACAAGCCACCACCGCCGCTTCATTGGCGGTAAACATGCCGGAGTAGATCCCGCCAAAAATCAGCACTGGCAGAAACAGTGCCCAGACACTTTCTCTGACAACGGACAGAGCTTCTTTCAAAGTTGGCCGCTTGGTAGTTTTTAGCCCTTTCTTTTTACAGACGATATAAGCGTAGAAACTCATTGCGACCATAATCATCAGTCCGGGAACGAACCCGGTTAGAAACAGCGCCTCAAGAGGATCATTACTGACCATGGCGTAAAGGATCATCGCAATTGATGGCGGGATAACGACTCCAAGGATCGGAGCAGTGGTCATAACCCCGACCGAGAATT
This sequence comes from Desulfuromusa sp., assembly GCA_029934095.1. Classification (GTDB taxonomy): domain Bacteria; phylum Desulfobacterota; class Desulfuromonadia; order Desulfuromonadales; family Geopsychrobacteraceae; genus Desulfuromusa. The sequence continues at coordinate 3,318 of JAOZMV010000040.1, forward strand.
GTTCGTCGTAGTCATTTTCAACCAATGCCGGGATCATGAAACCACCAATGGCAACAACAGTTGCCACGGTTGAGCCGGAGATTGCACCAAAAAAACCACAGGCCAGAATCCCAGCCATCGCCAGGCCTCCAGGGAGAAAACCAACCAGCACATTGGCAGTTTTGATCAGTTTTTCAACGATACTGCCGGTGGTCATGATGTTGCCGCACAAGACAAAAAACATTACGACCACCAGAGCAAATTTATCCATGCTGCGGTAAAGGACTTCAATAACAATCTGCGCATCAATTCCCAGCAGATAAACCAGACCGAATGTCCCGGTAAAAAATAGCGCCATAAATACCGGGATGGTTGTAGCGAGACAGCCCAGCAGCAGGGCAAGTATCAACAGGTAAGTGGAATCCATGGTTATTGTTCTCCCGTCACATCTTGTTTACTGCGCCAATCTTCAACCATAACAATCAATGTGCGGAAAAACATCATCACCCCCATGAGCGGGAGGATCGCGTAAAAATACCATTCGGGGATCTGCAGTGTGGTTGTCCGGGCATATTCGTCCTGAAACATCATCATTGTCATCTTGCCACCGAGATAGACCATGATTCCAGCAAAGAACAGAACTCCCAAGTGCGAAAACAACGTCAGCGGCCGCTTCAATATTGGAAATATCTGTGGCAGAGCATCAATACGGATCAATGAACGACTGCGAATTGCAGCCACACAACCGATATAGGTGGAAAAATAGATAACCTTGCGCACCACCTCATCCGACCAGTAGAGACTGACATTGTTAGTAGCTTTACGCAGAATGACATTGGCCATTGCGGTCAGCAAAGCAACACTGACAGCAATAAACAGTGACCAGTCCTCAATAAAAAGGAAGCCCCGATCGATTGTTTTGAAAGCTTTTTTCAGCATGATTTATCAGTTCCTGCCAGAGAAGTGGGCAAAATTAAACTCTATCGCCAGGGAGTCAAGACGGATCAAAAAGGTGCAGATGCAAGGCTTGCGAAACCTGATCCCTGAGGCGTAGTAAGGCTACGTCGAAGGGTGAAGGTTGAGCATAACGCAGCAGATGTATCTTTTTGCACAAAAAAGGCCGGGGAGGCGAACTCCCCGGCCTCTTAAACCGTGTGATTATACAGATTCAGCTATCAACTGCCAAGCTTTGCTCGAACCTTGGCCAAATAATCGGGACCAATCTTCTCTCCCCACTTTTTCAGAACTGGTTCGGCCAGTTTTTTCAGCTCACCAATTTCTGCATCGGACAACTGATAGAATTGAACTCCCGCCTCTTTGGCTTTGGCAACCTGAACATCATACTGTTTACGGGTCGCTTCCCGTGTTACTGCACTCTCTTCAGCAATAACAGCCAGGAATGTTGCGCGCAAATCAGCTGGCAACTTATTCAGCCAACGTTTATTAATCAGATGAACAAATAACCCTTGAGCGTAATTCAACTCGGTAAAGTTTTTGGCAATGGTGAATTTTTTGGTGATATTACAAACAATGGCGGTATGGTCCAGACCAGTGATAACGCCGGTCTGTAACGCCTGAGGAACATCACCCCAAGGCATAACGGTGAACTGCAGACCCCACGCTTTATAAATATCCGCATTGACAGGAGCTTCCGCTATACGGAATTTAACATTTTTAGCATCCGCCAGCTTTTTGATCGGTTCGGTCGTTGCCCAACCGTAGGGACCATAACCAGTGATATCGATGGCGAGAACCCCCCGGCTTACCGCAGCATTAGCAAAGGGCTCCCAAGCTTCTGGATCATTACGGAAAGTGTCAAGTTTATCAAAAGTATCGACAACGTAGGGCAGGTTGACAATTCCGAGGCGATCAGCAGCGTTGGCAGCAAAAACTGAAGAGCTGAGCATCCCCTGAACAGCACCAAGCTTCAATTTATTATAGACATCTTTCTCGCCACCAAGCTGGCGTAGAGGACGATAATCAACATAGATCTGCCCATTGGTTTTTTCCCAGACCATGTCACGAATCCGATAACCAACCGCAACACCTTCGATGACTGGGTGGGAAATATTTGAGAGGATATAGGTGTATTTTGCACCACTCGGATCAAACTTTGGTTGCCAGGCCGCCAACGGATCTTTCTTTCCTGCGGCCATCCCGGATACCGGCAGACACAATGCTAACAGCAACAATAAAACTAAAACCTTTTTCATCTGAAACCTCCTTAGTAGGGTAAAATGGCAGATCGTGTTTCGTTATCTCAAAAAAAAATTAAATATTAGTAAAATCAGCAACTTATGTAGCGAACGATAGCTTTTTAGTTTACCCGGGTCAAGCTCCAATCTTGAATTTCAGAATAAAAAAGCCGGGATGGAATTTCCATCCCGGCCTTTTTATTCACCAAACTGATATGGTCAAGTCTTCAATCTTTGAGCGTTTCCCGCACCTTATTCAAATAATCCAAGCCAATTTTTTCTCCCCACTTTTGCACTACCGGCTCAGCCAGTTTCACCAGCTTAGCTTTTTCAACTGCCGGAAGTTCGAAAAACTCAACACCATTCGCTTTAGCGGCAGCGATCTGATCCCGTTGTTGCTGTTCGGTCAAAGCACGAACCTGCTGACTCTCTTCTTTAATGATCCGGCTTAATAGCTGCTGCAGATCTTCAGGTAAACGGTTGAACCATGCTTTATTGATCAGGTGGATATAAAGCCCTTGAGCATAATCGATATTGGTATAATTTTTGGCAACGTTAAATTTCTTGGTGATATTACAGACGATTGGGGTGTGATCAAGACCACTGATCACCCCGGTCTGCAGAGCTTGTGGCACATCCGGCCAGGGCATAACAGTAAACTGGATTCCCCAGGCTTTGTAGAGATCAACATTGACCGGTGCCTGAGCAATCCGAAACAATTCCCCCCGGGCTTCTGCCAGAGTTTTAACTGGTGTTTTTGTTGCCCAGCCATAACTACCATAACCGGTGAAATCGGCGACAATTATCCCTTTTTCTTCAGCATCTGTCCCATATGCACGGAATAATTCCTCACTTTGACGAAATTTTTCCAGCTTTGCGAAGCTATCGATTAAAAATGGTAGATTGACAATGCCGAGACGGGGAGAAACATTGGGGGCCAGAACCGAAGAACAGAGCATCCCCTGAACCGCTCCCATCTTCAATTTACGCAGGACATCTTTCTCACCACCCAACTGCGAAATCGGCCGGTAATCGACATACAAACGACCGTGGCTTTCTTCCCAGATCCGGTCACGAATCCGGTAACCAACCGTTCCCCCCTCGATAGCGGGGTGAGCAACGGTCGACAGCAGGTAAGTATATTCTGCACCGCTGGGATCAAATTTTGGTTGCCACGCAGCTAATGGATCTGCCGCAAATACGGAAGTGGAGAACAACAACATCAAGACCAGAAATAAACTTGAAACCAACCGCTGCATAACTATTCCTCCTTATGAAATAAATGATCCGAGAGTAGAACATAATTTCAATTTTGGCTCAATATCAGATTATATAATCATCGGTCAGCTCTTTTCCTGCGTCGACGTCTAGTGTATGCTCAAAAAAAATTAAAGGAGTTATTTCATGTCCCGTTTCATTCTTTCGTTGTTACTGATGCTGAGTTTTCTGTCCCAAAATGCCTGTGCTGCCCAACAGCAAGAAGCTGCAAATGATACTGCTGCAGCTCTGATCAAGCATTATCCACAAATTAAATATCAACAGATCAACCCAAGTCCGGTTACCGGAGTTTATGAGGTCATCGTTGAAAATGGTGAAATTATCTACTTTGTTCCAGCTTCAGGACATATGTTCTTTGGTGAACTCTGGACTGATGGTGGCCATAATCTGACCCGGGAAAGTAAAAGTCAGCTGATGTCTGCCAAGCTGAAAGAGTTTCCCCTCGATCAGGCCATCAAAATCGGTGAAGGCCCTAACCAGGTGATTGAAGTGACTGATCCCGATTGCCCTTTCTGTCGGCAGAGCTCTGACTTCTTTCTTGGCAGAGATGACGTAACCCGCTATATATTTCTTTCTCCCATCGATCAACTCCATCCGCACGCCGCAGACAAAGCCCGCTATATTCTTTCGGCAGCAGATCCGGAACAGGCCTATGAAGAAGTTTTCAGCGGCCAGTTTGATCAGCAACCGTTGCCCCCCTTTACCGATAATGGGCGGCTTGAACTTCAGCGGCAGATTGCCAAGAGAATCGGTATTCATGGCACCCCGCAATTCTGGATCAACGGTCAGCATGTAGCCGGCTTTAATCCGCAGCAGTTTGAAACCTTGTTGAACAAATAACCTGGACCTTCTCAATGAATCAGATCAAAACGTTACAACGGCCGGAGCTACTTGCCCCTGCAGGAAGTATGGAAGCCTTTTTTGCTGCCGTTGATGCGGGAGCCGATGCTGTTTATACCGGCTTGAAGGAATTTTCTGCCCGCGCTAAAGCAAAAAATTTCAGTCTCAAAGAGATTGAAAAAATCACCCATTATTTACAGCAGCAGCAAAAACGCCTCTATGTCACCCTGAATACCCTGGTGAAAGAGAATGAACTGTCACAATTGATCGATACCCTGGGAGCCCTGGAGGAAATCGGGATCGATGCCATCATTATCCAGGATCTGGCGGTCTGGAAGGTGGCGAAAGATCATTTCCCGGGATTGGAACTCCATGCCTCAACCCAGATGACCATCCACAACGCCGCTGGAGTGAAAATGTTGGAACGGATGGGCTTCACTCGTGGAGTTCTGGCACGGGAGATGACACTGGAGGAGATCACAGCAATTCGCCAACAGACGACTCTGGAGCTGGAACAGTTTATTCATGGGGCCCTCTGCTTTTCTTACAGCGGCCAATGTTACTTTTCCTCTTTCCTCAGCGGTAAAAGTGGGAACCGGGGCCGCTGCGCCCAACCGTGTCGCCGCAATCATCGCTACCGCCAGCAGGAAGGTTATTATTTTTCCCCCAATGACCTTTCGGCCATTGATCTCTTACCGGAACTGGAACAGGCTGGTATTTGCAGCTTAAAAATTGAAGGGCGGATGAAAAGTGCCGAATATGTCCATAAGGTGATCAGGGCCTATCGGCAGGTTCTCGACGCCCCGGCCGATCAACGTAAAGCGGTTCTGAAAGAGGCTAAAGTATTACTGAAGGAGAGCTTTGGTCGCCAACCCACTAAAGGGTTTTTATCCGGGGGACAACCCAGTGATATGGCCATTCCGGCACACAAAGGGGCAACCGGGCGATTTCTAGGAGAAATCAGCCGTGTTCGCGGGGGAGAAATCAGTTTTAAAACCAAAGAGGGTCTCCATCTGGGAACCCGTCTGCGGGTACAACCGGCCATCGATAAAAGCGGCACCGCCTTCACCATCCGCCAGTTGCTTCTGGATAAACGGACTGTCAGCAAAGTGCCGGCGCACAGCTTTGTCAGTGTCCCCTCCACCTTTATCAATCAGTTCAACGTTGGTGATAGTGTCTTCATGGTCTCATCTCCCAGCGCTTTTTCAATGAGTGATTCTGCCTGTCGCCGGAAGCTCAGCAATGTTCGCCCGCCGGCAGAAACAGTCGATCTGCAGATCGAGGTCAATCCTCAACAGCTACAACTGAGCGCAACGATTGGGACCGAAACCCAACAGTTTCAATTTGCTATTGACAGTTTTCCTGCCAGAGAAAAAGCTCTGGATAAAAAAGTCCTTCAACAAGCCTTTGCGGTAACTGCCGAAGAGCCTTTCAGGTTGGGAAAACTGGAGTGCGGTCAACTGCCTGAGATTGTTATTCCCCCCAAACAGTTGAAACAGATCCGCCGTGAACTCTATGCTGAATTGCGCAAAAATCATCAGCCACAAAAACAACAGCTGAGAACCGCACATTTACAAAGCGCCCGCGCCGCACTGTTCCCCGTGATCACCTCACCACCGGAGAGACGGCAGATGCGGATACAACTGAAAGATTCAAAAGATCAGCGCATCCTTCAGGACCAGGCGGTTGACCAGATTCTGGTTCCTCTCACTGGCCAAAATCTGCAGTATGCCCATAAACTGACCCGACGGGCAAAACAACTGATCTGGGACATCCCCTTTGTCATCTTTGATAAAGACTGGCTTGACACCCGGAATACCATTCGCCAACTGGC
>JAOZMV010000041.1 GCA_029934095.1 Desulfuromusa sp.
CGAATTCGTAAGCCTACCAGCCACATTACTGTGGTTCTGGATGTGAAGTAAGTCGAGGAGGTATCCCCTTTGGGCCAGAAAGTTCATCCGATAGGATTTCGTCTGGGAATTAACCGGACTTGGGAGTCCCGCTGGTATGCGGATTCTGATTATTCTGTAAAGTTACACGCTGATTTGAAGTTACGTAACTTTCTGAAAAAGCGGCTGTATCACGCAGGTATTTCTAAAATTGAACTGGAACGCGCTGCAAATAAAGTCAAAATTAACATTTTTGCTGCACGTCCGGGAATTATCATTGGTAAAAAAGGTGCTGAAGTTGAAGTGCTGAAAAAAGATCTCGCGAAGATCACCGATGATGAATGTTTTATTAATATTCAAGAGGTGCGCAAGCCTGAGGTTGATGCGCAGCTGGTCGCTGAGAATATTGTTTTACAGTTAGAGCGAAGAGTTGCATTCCGGCGTGCTATGAAACGGAGTGTCAGTATGGCACTCAAATTTGGTGCCAAAGGGATCAAAATCAACTGTGCTGGTCGTCTTGGTGGTGCTGAGATGAGCCGAACAGAATGGTACCGTGAAGGTCGTGTGCCTCTGCACACCTTGAGGGCTGATATTGATTATGGGTTTGCAGAAGCAATGACAACCTATGGCCTTATTGGTGTGAAGGTCCTCATCTTCAAGGGTGAGGTTCTAGGTAAAGATAAAGTACAGCCAGCCGGCTGATCAGGAGTAGCTTGTCATGTTAATGCCGAAAAAAGTTAAACGGAGAAAGCAATTTACCGGGCGGATGGCTGGCCAGGCATCACGTGGAACTGAAGTGAGTTTTGGTGATTACGGCTTACAGGCATTGGACTGTGGGTGGCTTTCGGCTCGACAGATTGAGGCCGCACGTCGTGCGATGACCCGTTATATTAAGCGGGGCGGTAAAATCTGGATTCGCACATTCCCACATAAACCGTTGACCAGTAAACCTGCTGAAACACGTATGGGTAAAGGCAAGGGATCACCAGAGAAGTGGGTTGCTGTCGTCAAGCCTGGTCATATGCTCTATGAGATGCAGGGGGTTACCGAAGATGTAGCTCGTGAAGCATTTCGTTTGGGAGCCCATAAGTTGCCGATGAGAACGAAGTTTGTAAAAAGAGAGGTTGGCAATGAAAGCTAGTGATATCATGGATCTCAGTGTTGAAGAGTTGCAAGTTAAAACACAAGAACTACAACAGGAATTATTTAATCTTAAATTTCAGTTGCACACCGGACACCTGGAGAATACAACAAGAGTTACGCAGGTGCGCAAAGATGTTGCTCGGGTGAAAACTGTTCTTTCTGGTAAGCTGAACGCTTAGTGTGTGAGGAAAAATGAGTCTAGAACAAGGTAGCAGAAGCACCCGTGTTGGTATTGTCGTCAGTAATAAGATGGACAAGACTGTTGTTGTCAGAGTTGACAATTTGGTCAAACACCGTGTTTACAAGAAATTCATCAAGCGTAAAGTCACCTGCAAGGCTCACGATGAGGCTAATAGTTGCAGTATTGGTGATAAGGTTCTCATTGTTGAAACAAGGCCATTGTCAAAAGACAAGCGCTGGCGTGTACGACAAGTTTTAGAAAAAGCCGTTACCGCGTAGGGAGTTTAATTATGATCCAAATGCAAACCATGCTTAATGTGGCTGACAACTCAGGAGCCAAGAAGCTTTGTTGTATAAAAGTTCCTGGGGGGTCTAAACGTAAGTACGCCGGGATCGGCGATATTATTATTTGCAGTGTCAAAGAGGCTTTGCCAAATTCGAAGGTCAAGAAGGGTGATGTTGTCCGCGCGGTCATAGTTCGCACGGCAAAAGAGGTACCACGCCCTGATGGTTCGTTTATCCGTTTTGACGGAAACTCTGCAGTCGTTGTAGGGACTGGAAATGAACCCCTCGGCACTCGTATTTTTGGTCCTGTTGCCAGGGAGTTACGTGCTCGACACTTTATGAAAATTGTTTCATTGGCTCCTGAAGTTTTATAAATTACAGATATTTGGAGTGTCAAAGCGATGTCTATTGCAAAATTACATGTCAAGAAAAATGATATGGTGAAAGTTACAGCAGGGAAGGAACAGGGTAAAACTGGTAAGGTTTTACGTGTGCTTCCCGGTAAAGGTCGTGTTGTTGTTGAAAGTCTCAACATGATTAAGCGTCATACTCGTCCCAATCAGTTATACCCTGAGGGTGGCATTCTTGAGAAGGAAGCACCGTTAAGTATCTCGAATGTTATGCTTATTTGTGGCTCATGTAATCAGGCGACGCGCACAGGTGTCCGATTGCTTGAGGATGGAAGTAAAACTCGTTACTGTAAAAAGTGTAACGAGAGTGTTGATAAATAAACGGAGAGTTTGATGGCCAGGTTAAAGCAGGCATATATTCAGGAGCAGGTACCTGCCCTGATGAAGGAATTCCAGTATAAGACGGTTATGGAAGTTCCCCGAATTGAAAAAGTTGTACTGAACATGGGCCTCGGTGAGGCGATTCAGAACCCTAAGCTGCTTGAATCTGCAGTCGATGAACTGGCGCGGATCAGTGGCCAAAAAGCTATCATTACAAAATCCAAGAGATCTATTGCTAGCTTTAAGCTTCGTGAGGATGTGCCGATTGGTGCATGTGTTACTTTACGCCAGGATCGAGCTTGGGAGTTTCTAGACCGTTTGGTCAATGTTGCTCTACCCCGGGTTCGTGATTTTAAGGGGATTTCGCCTAAAGCTTTTGATGGGCGAGGCAACTATACCTTGGGGATTCGTGAGCAGTTAATATTTCCGGAGATTGACATTGATAAAGTTGCACAGGTTTCCGGTTTGAATATTACAATTGTTACAACGGCTCGGACAGACGAGGAAGGTCGTGCACTATTGACCGGTCTCGGCATGCCGTTCAGAAAATAGAGCTTAAGAGCGGAGGATATTGTGGCGAAGAAATCGATGATTGCCAAATCAAAACGGCCTAAAAAGTTTGCGGTTCGTGAGTACAACCGCTGTCCGATATGTGGTCGTCCACGCGCTTATTATCGTAAGTTTGATATGTGCAGAATTTGTCTGCGGAAACTGGCATCCGAAGGGAAGCTTCCTGGCGTTGTCAAGTCCAGCTGGTAACAGCAAGAAGGAGAACCACTCATGTCTATGACCGATCCGATGGCGGATATGTTAACAAGAATACGAAATGCCGGAATGGCTGGCCATTCCAAGCTTGATATGCCGTCGAGTAATGTCAAGGTTGCAGTTGCTACGGTGCTGAAAGACCTTGGCTATCTTAAAAATTGCAAAGTTATCAGCGATAGCAAGCAGGGCATTCTGCGAATTTTTCTGAAATATGATGATAACCAGGATCCCGTTATCCATGAAATTAAGCGTATTTCTACCCCCGGCCGGCGTGTTTACGTTGGTAAAGATGATATCCCACGGGTAAAGAATGGTCTTGGCGCGTCAATTCTTTCGACATCTGTTGGGGTTCTTGATGATGTCTCAGCTCGTCAAGCTAAAGTGGGTGGCGAAATAGTTTGTACCGTTTGGTAATTTGTAGATCAAGGAGCTTCAACAATGTCACGTATTGGTAAATTGCCAGTTGCTATTCCATCGGGTGTCAAGATTTCACTGGATGGCAATTTGTTGACCGTAGCTGGGCCCAAAGGTTCTCTGTCGCAGCCACTGCATGAGCGGATGTCGATTGCAGTTGAGACCGATCAGGTCAAGGTTTCCAGACCCTCAGACAGTAAGCAGGACTCTGCATTGCACGGTTTGACCAGAGCTTTGATTAATAACATGGTTTTAGGGGTAACTACAGGTTTCAAAAAAGATTTAGAGATCAATGGTGTCGGTTATCGTGCTGAGATTACTGGCAATGTCTTGACTATGTCTCTTGGTTATTCACATCCGGTTGTTTATCAACTTCCTGAGGGGATAAGTGTCGAGATTGAAAAGCAGACCAAGCTTTCTGTTAAGGGGATAGATAAGCAGCTTGTCGGTTCTGCCGCAGCAAAGATTCGTTCGTACCGTAAGCCTGAGCCTTATAAGGGTAAAGGAATTAAGTATGCGGATGAGCGTATCATGCGTAAAGCAGGTAAGACTGGCAAGTAGGGTAGAATTTTAGTAAGGAGCAGAATTGTGGATGTTTCCCAAAAAAGACGCGTTGCAAGGCTTAAACGTCAAGCACGAGTCAGAAAAAAAATACGTGGTACAAGTGAATGCCCCCGTCTCTCTGTCTTTCGTAGCGCTAAGCATATTTATGCGCAGATTATTGAGGACGTAACGGGTGCAACTCTGGTTGCAGCTTCAACCCTTAGTACAGAGGTTGATTCAGCCGGTAGTGGCAATATTGAAGCGGCCAAGGCCGTCGGTAGTTCCATCGCCAAAAAGGCTCTTGATAAAAATATAACCAACGTCGTTTTCGACCGTAACGGTTTCCTGTACCAGGGGCGTATTCAAGCGCTTGCTGATGCTGCTAGAGAAGCCGGATTGAAGCTGTAGAGGAGAGTGTTTGTGCTGCACATTGATCCCAATGAATTAGAATTGACCGACCGTGTCATTCATATCAATCGTAACGCTAAAGTTGTCAAAGGTGGACGTCGTTTTAGTTTTTCTGCCCTTGTCATCGTTGGTGATGGAAATGGTCACGTAGGCTACGGTCTTGGTAAGGCCAAAGAGGTTCCTGAAGCTATACGTAAGGGTGTTGAAAAGGCCAAGAAAAGTTTGATCAAGGTGCCTATCCAGGAAGGAAGAACTATACCTTATGATGTTATCGGTAAGTTCGGTGCGGGGAGAGTTCTCCTTAAACCGGCATCAGATGGTACCGGTGTCATCGCCGGTGGTGCAGTTCGACCAATTCTTGAGGCGGTCGGGATTGGTAATATCCTGACTAAATGCCTGGGTTCAAATAACCCCCATAATGTAGTCAAAGCAACGATGAATGCGCTGAAAATGCTTAAAAGCCCGGCACAGATTTACGCCCGTCGTGGTATTACTCAAGATTGAGAGTTACTGGATCTAGGAGAACAAGATAATGGCGACGGAAGTAAAAGTTACCCTGAAAAAAAGTCCGATTGGTCGCAAGGCCTACTTTGCAAAAGTTCTTAAAGGCCTGGGATTAAATCGTCTGCACCAGACAGTAAGTTTACAGGATACTCCAGAAATTCGCGGGATGATCCGAAAAGTTGAACACATGGTAGCGGTTGAAGACTGATAACACGCAGAGGATAGTAAGATGGATTTAAGTAATCTAAAGCCGGTTTCCGGTTCAACAAAAAATAGAAAACGTATTGGTCGTGGCCATGGGTCAGGAACCGGAAAACAATCCGGCAAGGGACACAAAGGTCAGAATGCGCGCAGTGGCGGCGGCGTTAAGCCAGGTTTTGAAGGTGGTCAAATGCCCCTTCAGCGGAGAATTCCAAAGCGTGGTTTTGTTTCCAGGAACAAAAAAGTCTACAGTTTAGTGAATTTACGTGATCTGGAGGTTTTTGCCGCTGGATCAATCGTTGATCTGGAGCAATATGGAAAATCTGGATTAGTCGGTAGGATCAAGGATGGAATTAAGATCTTGGCAGATGGCGAAATATCCAAAGCGCTGACTGTCCAGGCACATAAGTTCAGTAAGTCTGCTGCTGCAAAGATTGAAGCTGCAGGTGGTAAGATCGAGGTTCTCTAGGTTATGTCAACCCTGCAGAATATTATAGCTATTCCCGAGTTACGGCGGAGGATCCTTTTTACCCTGGCAATGCTTGCGGTTTATCGGGTGGGTTGTCATGTTCCAACTCCCGGCATTGATGCTCAGGTGTTAGCTAAATTCTTTGAGGGAACTGAAGGGACTTTGCTGGGGCTAGTCAGTGCATTTACTGGCGGTGCCTTGCAGCAGATGGCTGTCTTTGCCCTTGGAATTATGCCATATATCAGTGCGTCGATCATCTTACAGCTGTTAACAGTTGTTTTTGAACCGATTGAAAAGCTCTCCAAAGAAGGCGAACAGGGTCGCAAGAAAATCACTGAATATACACGCTACGGTACTATCGTTCTGGCACTTATCCAAGGTACTGGTATTGCAGTGGGTTTGCAGTCGATGGTTGGCCCTGCCGGTGAACCGGTTGTCCCTGATCCTGGTATGGGTTTCATTTTGATGACAGTTATCACTTTGACAGCTGGTACTGCTTTTATCATGTGGTTAGGTGAGCAAATTACGGAACGGGGTATTGGTAACGGTATTTCGCTGATCATTTTTGCCGGTATTGTGGCGGGAATGCCTTCCGCTATCGTAAACTCGATTCGTTTGGTGCAAACCGGTGCTATGTCGCCGACGATTGTCCTCTTTATCCTTGCTTTGATGCTGGTCACCGTTGGCGCGATTGTTTTCATGGAGCGAGCTCAGCGTCGTGTGCCGATTCATTATGCGAAGCGGGTTGTTGGTATGCGAAATATGGGCGGGCAAGCTAGCCATCTCCCTTTGAAAATTAATATGAGTGGTGTTATCCCACCGATCTTTGCCAGTTCAATCATGATGTTTCCAGCCACTATAGCAAACTTTATCGATGCTCCCTGGGTGAAGACAATGTCCGCTTATTTGTCCCCATCACATTGGGTGTATAATGTTTTTTATATTGCTTTTATTGTTTTCTTTTGCTACTTCTACACGGCTATAACGTTTAACCCTGTCAACGTAGCAGATAATATAAAAAATCAAGGTGGTTTCGTCCCAGGTATTCGCCCCGGTAAAGAAACAGCGAACTATTTAGATATTGTGTTGAGTCGGTTAACTTTTGTTGGTGCCATTTACATTTCTCTGGTTTGTGTATTACCAACCCTCTTAATCAGTCAATTGAATGTTCCGTTCTTTTTTGGTGGGACATCGTTGCTGATTGTTGTTGGTGTAGGTATGGATACGGCTTCCCAGATTGAGGCTCATTTAATCTCTCGCTCCTATGAAGGCTTTATGAAGGGTGTGACACTTAAAGGTCGTCACGGCTAGGATTTAGTTTCATGAAGATTATTTTGTTAGGACCACCAGGCGCTGGCAAAGGGACGCAGGCAGCGTTGTTGATGGAAAAGTATAGTATTCCACAAGTTTCTACCGGAGATATGTTGCGTGCTGCAGTGCAGGCACAATCCCCGATGGGAATTGAAGCTAAAAAACATATGAATGCTGGTGGTCTGGTTCCTGACAATGTCGTTATTGGTATTGTGCGAGAGCGATTGCAGGAGGATGACTGTCAGGAAGGTTTCATCCTTGATGGCTTTCCCCGTACCAGACCTCAGGCAGATTCATTGAAACAAGTGCTCGTTGAGCTTGGTAAAAAGCTTGACGCGGTCATTTCGTTACAAGTTGATACGGACGCATTAGTTGAGAGATTGACGGGACGTCGTACTTGTTCCGACTGTGGTAAAGGTTTTCACTTACGCTTTGATCCTCCAGCTGAAGATGGAAGCTGTCGCTACTGTGGTGGAAAGTTGAATCAGCGGGACGATGACCGTGAGGAGACGATTCGCAATCGGATGAAGGTATATCAACAACAGACCGCCCCCCTCGAAGATTATTATCGTCAGGAGGGGTTGTTAGTCGCCGTCGATGGCATGAGTGATATTGCGGCGGTTCAGCAGGCAATCCTGGTAGCGTTACAGGGCCGTTGAGTTGATTGTTATAAAGTCACCTGCTGAAATTGTAAAAATGCGAACAGCGGGGCGAATGGTTGCAGAAGTTTTGCAGCTGCTTAGAGAAAAAGTTCAGCCCGGAGTCACAACTTTCGAATTAGATCAATTGGCTGAGAAGCAATGTATCAAATGGAAGGCTAAACCGGCTTTCAAGGGTTACGGTGGCTTTCCTTTTACTATTTGTGCGTCGCCTAATGACAGGGTTGTCCATGGGTTTCCAGACCGGGAGCCGTTGCAGAGTGGGGACATCCTCAGCATTGATTTTGGTCTGATTATTGATAGTTTCTACGGTGATTCGGCAATAACTGTTCCTGTTGGTAAGATTGATTCCAAAACTGAGCAGTTGCTTATGGTTACAAACGATTCATTGCATTGTGGAATCGCTGCGGCAGTAACAGGTGGGCACCTTTCAGATATTTCCAATGCTGTTCAGATCCGGGCTGAAAAATCGGGTTTCAGTGTTGTCCGAGAATTTGTAGGTCATGGTATAGGTCGTCGATTGCATGAGGACCCGCAGATCCCGAACTATGGAGTAGCGGGGGTTGGTCCAAAGTTAAAAGAGGGTATGACCATAGCAATTGAGCCAATGGTTAATGCCGGGCTTTCGGGGGTAAAGGTTCTTGAGGATGGCTGGACTGCTGTAACTGTAGATGGCAAGCGTTCAGCTCATTTTGAACATACTATAGCTATTACTGAGAATGGGCCTGAAATATTGACCCGTCTTTAAATTAAAAAAATGTTGTATCTGTCGCTGTTGATAGATGAAATGATAGGAAAAGGATCTCAAAATGAAGGTTAGAGCTTCGGTTAAGAAGATCTGTGATAAATGCAAAGTTGTTAAACGTAAAGGTGTTATCCGGATCATCTGCGAGAATCCCAAACACAAGCAAAGACAGGGATAAGGCCCTAGGAGGAAAAATTGGCACGTATTGCTGGAGTCGATTTACCGCGTAATAAGCGCATTGAAGTGGCTATGACATATATTTATGGGATTGGTCGCACTACGTCGCAACAGATTCTTTCACAGGCTGGTGTTGATTTTAACGCTCGTACTGATGATTTGACAGAATCTGAACTGGTGAAGATTCGTGAACTTGTGGATAAGAATTGCAACGTCGAGGGTGATTTGCGACGTGAACTGACAATGAATATTAAACGATTGATGGATCTTGGCTGCTATCGTGGGTTACGTCATCGTAAAGGTCTACCAGTGCGTGGTCAGAACACCAAGAATAATTCAAGGACTCGTAAGGGGCCGAAGAAGACTGTTGCCGGTAAGAAAAAATAAGCGGAGTTAACATGGCTAAAACAGGTAAGAAAGTCGTTCGTAAAAAAGTTGAAAAGAAAAATATTGCTAAAGGTGTTGTGCATATACAATCGACCTTTAATAATACCATCGTGACAATTTGCGACCCCGTGGGTAATGTCGTTGCATGGTCTACGTCTGGAGCCAAAGGTTTTAAGGGCTCACGTAAAAGTACACCATTTGCAGCACAAATAGCGGCAGAAGATGCCGCGACCAAGGCTATGGAGCATGGTATGCGTTCGGTTGATGCATATGTAAAAGGTCCAGGCAGTGGTCGTGAGTCAGCTTTGCGTGCGCTCTCACTGGCAGGTCTGACAGTTACTATGATTAAGGACGTAACACCGATACCTCATAATGGTTGTCGTCCGCCCAAGCGTCGTCGCGTTTAAGCATCAAGGAGGAAGAAGTTGTCTAGATACTCTGGTCCAGTCTGCCGTCAGTGCAGAAGAGAAAA
>JAOZMV010000042.1 GCA_029934095.1 Desulfuromusa sp.
CGTTTTTTCAAGATCTCGACATACGATGTATGCCTTCGCCCTTGAAAAAGCACTCCGCCTTGCAGGACGCAATTTTTGCTTAGCCATCTGGTTTTCAATCAGATTTTTTTACGAGAGTCTTAATATGGGAATTTTTAAAAAGAAAAAAGTAGCTGTCGAGTCTAAAAAGTCCTGGTATCGCGAATGGTCGGAGGCAATATTTGTTGCCGTCATTCTGGCGTTGATCATCCGTACCTTTCTGTTTCAGGCTTTTAAAATCCCTTCCGGATCAATGCTTGATACTCTGCTGATCGGTGACCATCTCCTGGTTAATAAATTCATCTACGGAACCACCCTCCCTTTTGTCAGCGATGGCAAATACCTGAAACTGCGAGACCCTGCTCGGGGAGATGTGATCGTTTTTGAATTTCCTGGTGATAGTGATAAGCCTTATTTCGAAAGGCGGGATTTTATTAAACGGGTTATTGGCCTGCCGGGAGATGTTGTCGAGGTGAAAGCCAAAAAGGTCTATATCAACGGCGAACCTTTTACGCTGCCAGCAGAGAAACACAAAGATGATGATACAATTCCGGCGGTTGCCAGCCCCCGTGATTTTACCGGACCGATCAAGGTTCCAGCAGACAGTTATTTTGTCATGGGCGATAATCGTGATTATTCTTTTGACAGCCGATTCTGGGGGTTTGTCGATAAATCAAAAATCAAAGGGATGGCTTTCATAAAATACTGGTCCTGGAATGGTAAAGCCGATCTGCTCCATAAAATCAGATTTGGGCGGATTGGACGACCGATAAACTGAGGCAACTTTAACCAATTTATAATTGACATTTCTGGCGCGACGTTGTTAGATCCCAAAAGTTGAAATTGAGTTAAATGAACCCTTTAAACTGATCCGAGAGATTGGTAAGGGAGAAGCAAAATGAAAACCTACTTGAAACACCAATCAGAACACCTGCATACATCCATGTGCAGGTGTTTTTTTATGCCTATTTTCCCGGGAGGTCTTTATGGCAACAGAAACAATAGAAATTCTTGATACTGATGGGGTTAACCGAGCGCTCACCCGAATAGCGCATGAGATCCTGGAACACAACAAAGGAGTTGAAGACCTGGTGTTGATCGGAATCCGCACCGGTGGTGCCTATCTGGCATCACAACTTCAGCAGGTGATCTCTGCAATAGAAGGGGTGAAAGTCCCACTAGGGATCATTGATGTCACCATGTATCGGGATGATCTGTGCTCTCGAAGTGATCTGGCGGTTGGACAGACCGATATCCCATTTCGACTCAGAGACCAGAAAATTGTTCTGGTTGATGATGTTCTGTTCACCGGTCGGACGATCCGGGCAGCGATGGGAGCAGTGATGGATCTGGGTCGACCGCAGAATATTCAACTGGCAATCCTGATTGATCGTGGTCATCGTGAGCTGCCGATCCGCCCTGACTATATTGGCCGGAATCTCCCAACTGCTCGAAATGAACAGATCAAGGTTGATTTTGACGATCTAAACACCGCACAAGCGGTTCATCTACTTAGAAATTAATCTGGAGGTCATTCTATGTCTTTCAATCCAAAACACATCCTTGGGATCAAGGATCTGTCTACTGACGAGATCAACTTTATCCTCGATACGGCTGATAGTTTCAAGGAGATCAACACCCGACAGATCAAAAAAGTCCCGACTCTGCGGGGTAAAACAGTCGTTAATCTGTTCTACGAAGCCAGCACCCGTACCCGCACTTCCTTTGAAATTGCCGGCAAGCGGCTTTCGGCAGATACCGTCAATATCAGTGCTTCGGGATCCTCGGTGGCCAAAGGGGAAACGCTGGAGGATACGGCGAAAAACATTCAAGCCATGCATCCCGATATTATCGTCATGCGGCACGGCGCTTCAGGCGCATGCCAGTACCTTGCCGAGCGGCTCGATTGTTCCGTGATCAACGCTGGAGACGGCATGCACGAACACCCGAGTCAGGCGCTCCTGGACGCTTTTACTATCCGTCAGCACAAAGGTTCGATCGAAGGGTTGACCGTCGCGATTGTCGGCGATATCACCCACAGCCGGGTTGTCCGTTCCGATATCTATTGCCTGTCCAAGTTGGGAGCCAAGGTTCGTCTGGCCGGGCCGGGAACCATGCTGCCGCCGGGCATTGAGAAACTAGGTTGTGAAGTATTCAATAACCTGGAAGATGCCATCCGCGATGCCGATGTCGTCATGATGCTGCGGATCCAGCGGGAACGGCAGGGGACACCTTTGATCCCTTCGGTGCGTGAATACGCCCGTTTCTTCGGGCTCAACGGCAACAAGATGGATCTGGCAAAAAAAGATGCCATTGTGATGCACCCCGGCCCGATCAATCGCGGGGTCGAACTGGGAACCGCTATTGCCGACGGGCCGCAGAACGTGATTCTCAATCAGGTAGAAAACGGCGTTGCCGTGCGCATGGCGCTGCTCTACCTGGTCGCGGGTGGTGAGAAACTTCAAGAAGATTGCTAAAACTGAAAGGTGATAAAGATGAAAATTCTGATTAAATCAGGCAGAGTCGTGGATCCTGCCAATAAACTTGACAAAAAACTGGATATTCTGGTTGTTGATGGAAAAATTGCCGAACTGGCTGCCAATATCGACCCTGGAAACGCGGAAGTGATCAATGCCGCGGGATTGATTGTAACCCCTGGGCTGGTTGATATGCATACCCATTTGCGCGATCCGGGCTATGAGTATAAAGAGGATATTATCAGCGGAACCCGTGCGGCTGCAGCCGGTGGCGTTACTTCTTTAGCTTGCATGCCGAACACCAGCCCGGTGAACGACAGCCTTGCCGTCACTCAATATATCATCACCAAAGCGAAAGAGCAGGGGAGTGCCAACGTTTTTCCAATCGGTTCCATCACTAAAGGGATGAACGGTGAACTCCTCGCCGAAATGGGCGAGCTAAAAGAGGGCGGTTGCGTCGGTTTCTCCGATGATGGACTGCCGGTCATAAATGGCGAAATGATGCGCCGGGGTCTGGAATACGCCAATACTTTCGGGGTGCCGATCTTCACCCATGCCGAGGATCTGAGCCTGGTTGCCGGTGGCAGTATGAACGAAGGTTCGGTTTCAACCGAACTGGGGCTGAAGGGGATTCCCTGGGTTGCGGAAGATGCCGTTACCGCCAGAGATATTATGCTGGCTGAACTGACCGGCGCGCATCTGCATGTTTGCCATGTCTCTACTAAAGGGAGTGTCGAATTGGTGCGTCATGCTAAAGCTCGTGGCGTACGTGTCACCTGTGAAGCGACACCACACCATTTCATGCTGACCGATGAAGCAGTTCGCGGTTATAACGCCAATTTCAAGATGAATCCGCCGCTACGGACACAGGAAGATGTCGATGCTGTTCGCGCTGGGTTGGCTGACGGAACCATCGATGCTATCGCCACCGATCATGCACCGCATCATATTGATGAGAAAAATGTCGAGTTTGCCATCGCCATGAACGGTGTCGTCGGACTTGAGACCCTGCTGCCACTAACTCTCAAACTGGTTGCCGAAAAAGTTCTCGACCTGTCTAAGGCGATTGCACTGCTTACCTGTCAACCTGCTGAAATTCTCGGTATTGATCGCGGTACTCTTGCAGTCGGAGCTGTCGCAGATATCACCCTGATCAATCCGAACAAGGAGTGGACCGTGGAAGCCGACAAACTGCACTCCAAAAGTAAAAACACCTCTTTCGACGGTCAAACAATGCGCGGCTATGCTGTCCGGACAATTCTGGCTGGGAAAACTGTTTTTGAAAGATAATGTTATTTGCTTGATCCTTCTTGAGTGATATCGGGGACAGAATGATTTTCGAAAAAAACAGGAGTGTCCGGTTAGGAAACTGCAAGCTTTAAATCTGGCATAAAAATCCCCCTCAATCCCCCTTTTTCAAAGGGGGAGACTTAAAAACACCCCTCTTTGGCAAAGAGGGGCTGGGGGAGATTCGAAGGTTGGGTGAGAAAATGGATGAAAACATTAATATTGATTCAATATCAACGCAGTAGATACTAGAACTTAATGTAATTAATTAACTATTGAGGTCTCAATGAAAGCAATTTTAGCTCTTGCCGATGGCAAGTATTTTACAGGAAAAGCACTCGGTGCTGTTGGTGAGATAACCGGGGAGGTGGTCTTTAATACCAGTATGACCGGTTATCAAGAGATCCTGACAGATCCTTCCTACCATGGTGAAATTGTAACCATGACTTATCCGCAGATCGGCAATTACGGTATCAACCCTGAAGATGTGGAATCAGCTAAGCCCTATCTTTCTGGTTTTGTGGTGAAAGAGGCGTGTCCCTTTCCGAGTAATTTTCGTTCCGAGATGAGTCTGGATACCTATCTTAAAGAGAATAACATTGTCAGTATTGAGGGGATCGACACCCGGGCATTGGTTCGCCATATTCGAACTGTCGGGGCACAGACCGGGATTATCTCTTCAACTGACACCAACCCGGAGAGTTTGATTGAGAAAGCCCGACAAGCTCCCTCCATCGTTGGTCGTGATCTGGTGAAAGAAGTCACCTGTGCTGCGCCATATCGGCCAACTGAGGGTGTCTGGAAACTGGGTGAAGGCTATGCGGATTGCAGTCAAACTGAAATGACCTACAAGGTTATTGCTTATGACTTTGGGATAAAACGCAATATTTTAAGAAATCTTACGACTCTTGGCTGTGATGTCACTGTCGTTCCGGCGACAACCACCGCTGAAGAGGTTCTGAAAATGAATCCCGACGGTGTGTTTCTCAGTAACGGCCCCGGTGATCCGGAACCGCTCCATTATGCACAAGAAAATATCCAAAAGTTGCTCGGTAAAGTTCCTGTCTTCGGCATTTGTCTTGGACATCAGCTCTTGTCGATTGCCTCTGGTGGGCGAACTTACAAGCTCAAGTTCGGTCATCGCGGGGGCAATCAACCGGTTCTTGACTACAAGCGGCAACAGGTTGAAATTACGTCACAAAACCATGGCTTTGCCGTTGATGAAAAAAGCCTTGGTGATGATATCAAGGTGACCCACATCAATCTGAATGATAATACCGTTGAAGGGATACAACTGCTGTCGTCTCCCGCATTTTCAGTCCAATATCACCCGGAAGCCTCGCCAGGACCTCACGATGCTCAGTATCTGTTTGAACGTTTTATCGATCTGATGAAAGAGCACAAGAAGGGGGTCAAAAATGCCTAAACGGACAGATATAAAGAAAATACTGATTATCGGCGCCGGCCCCATTGTTATCGGTCAGGCCTGTGAGTTTGATTATTCGGGAACCCAAGCCTGCAAAGCGCTGAAGGAAGAAGGTTTTGAGGTTGTCCTCCTTAATTCCAACCCAGCAACCATCATGACCGATCCCGACTTTGCCGATAGGACTTATATTGAACCGGTCACTCCTGAAGTCCTCACTCAAATCATCGCAAAAGAACGTCCTGATGCTTTATTACCAACTTTAGGTGGCCAGACTGCCCTCAATACTGCCGTTTCTGTTGCTGAATCTGGAATTCTTGAAAAGTATAATGTTGAAATGATCGGCGCAAAACTTGGTCCGATTAAAAAAGCTGAAGATCGAACTCTGTTTAAACAGGCAATGGAAAAAATTGGTATGTCTGTCCCCCATTCGGGACTGGCTCACAGCTTCAAAGAGGCGAAGGAGGTTGTCGCAGAGATTGGTTTCCCCGCAATTATTCGGCCATCCTTTACTCTGGGGGGAACGGGTGGCGGGATTGCCTATAATCGTGAAGAGTTTGACCGGATGGCGATGGTCGGGATTGATGCCTCACCAACCAGTGAAATTTTGATTGAAGAGTCGGTTATCGGTTGGAAAGAGTATGAACTCGAAGTGATGCGCGACCTGGCTGATAATGTCGTCATTATTTGCTCGATTGAAAATGTGGATGCTATGGGTGTTCATACCGGTGATTCTATCACTGTCGCCCCGGCTCAGACGTTGACCGACAAAGAGTATCAGCTGCTGCGTGATGCTTCTTTGAAGATTATTCGGGAAATCGGGGTCGAAACCGGTGGTTCCAATATTCAGTTTGGCATCAATCCAAAAGATGGCCGGATGGTTGTGATCGAAATGAACCCTCGGGTTTCTCGATCTTCAGCACTGGCATCAAAAGCCACTGGCTTCCCAATTGCTAAAATTGCAGCTAAATTATCTGTCGGCTATCGCCTCGACGAGATTCATAACGACATAACCCGTGAAACCCTGGCCTCATTTGAGCCGACTATTGATTATGTCGT
Organism: Desulfuromusa sp.; assembly: GCA_029934095.1. Taxonomy (GTDB): domain Bacteria; phylum Desulfobacterota; class Desulfuromonadia; order Desulfuromonadales; family Geopsychrobacteraceae; genus Desulfuromusa. The sequence goes on from JAOZMV010000042.1 coordinate 6,265, forward strand.
CACCAAGGTTCCCCGTTTTACCTTTGAAAAATTCCCGCAATCTGATGCTACCCTGACTACGCAGATGAAATCGGTTGGGGAGGCGATGGCAATTGGGCGTACTTTTAAGGAAAGCTTACAGAAAGCATTGCGTTCACTCGAAGTTGATTCATATGGCTTCGAAAGCCGGGTTTTTAAAAAACCGGCCGACTATGTTCGTCAGATAACCGCAACCGAACGTGACAATCTCATCACAAAATTGCAAGTGCCCAGCTGGGAGCGGATGTGGTACCTGGCCGATGCAATCAGGGCTGGTTTCAGCATCGACCAGATCTATCAATTAAGTGGCATAGATCCATGGTTTTTGTCCAATATCGCCCAGATAGTTGAAATGGAATCGGTTCTATTGACTCATAAAGATCAATTGAACACCGATGGTGCCGATTTTATCGACTTGCTGCGTGAAGCAAAGCAATACGGATTTGCTGACCGGCGGCTGGCCTTCCTCTGGGGTATCACTGAAAACGATGTCCGGGAAATGCGCCATAAACTCGCCGTCCTCCCCGTTTACAAACGTGTAGATACCTGCGGTGCTGAGTTTGAAGCTTTTACACCCTACTTTTATTCCACCTATGAAGAGGAATGTGAAGCTGAACCAACCGATAGACGCAAAATCATCATTCTGGGTGGGGGGCCAAATCGGATCGGGCAGGGGATTGAGTTTGATTATTGTTGTGTCCACGGTGCCTTTTCTCTGGCTGCTGCAGGGTTTGAAACTATCATGGTTAACTGTAACCCGGAGACGGTTTCAACCGATTATGACACCTCGGATCGACTCTATTTTGAGCCGGTGACTTTGGAGGACGTCCTTGCAATTGTTGATATTGAAAAACCAGAAGGAGTCATTGTTCAATATGGTGGTCAAACTCCCCTGAAGTTGGCAATGGCTCTGGAAAAAGCGGGAGTACCAATTATCGGAACCTCTCCCGATGCTATCGACAGAGCCGAGGATCGTGAGCGTTTTCAAGCGTTACTCAACAAACTGAATCTTCTCCAACCACAAAACGGAATTGCGCGGGCATATGATGAAGCTGAGGTGATTGCTGAACGGATTGGCTATCCGGTGGTTGTCAGACCTTCCTATGTTCTGGGCGGTCGCGCTATGGAAATTGTCTATGGTGTTGAGCGACTACGCGATTACATGAAATATGCTGTTGATGCCTCGCCGGAGCATCCGGTTCTGGTCGATAAGTTTTTACAGAATGCAATCGAAGTTGATGTTGATGCCCTGTCAGACGGAACCGATGTTGTTATCGGCGGGATTATGCAGCATATTGAGGAGGCAGGGATCCACTCGGGTGATTCGGCGTGTACTTTACCCCCATTCTCATTACCGGATGACATCGTTGCTGAAATCAAACAACAAACCATTGAACTTGCGTTGGAACTGAAAGTCATTGGTTTGATGAATATTCAGTTTGCTGTCAAAGCTGGCGATATTTATCTACTCGAAGTCAATCCACGCGCCAGCCGTACCGTACCGTTTGTTTCCAAAGCGACGGGGCGTCCCCTTGCACAGATTGCCGCTAAAGTCATGGCCGGCCAGAGTCTGGCCGAGTTGGGTGTTTCCGGAGATATTATTCCCGACTATATTTCGGTCAAAGAAGCCGTCTTCCCATTTGTTAAATTTCCCGGTGTTGATACATTGCTGGGTCCGGAAATGAAATCGACCGGCGAAGTCATGGGAATCGATTATGATTTTGGTCATGCTTATGCTAAATCACAGTTAGGTGCCGGGGTCAAATTGCCCCACAGCGGAAAAATCTTCATCAGCATCAAAGATGCAGACAAGGACGATATTCTTGAGCCAACCAAAAAGTTGGTTGACGCCGGATTCTCTATCGTTGCCACCAGCGGTACCGCTGACTTCTTGAATCAGCACGGAATTGAGGCGGAGCGGATCAATAAAGTTAAAGAGGGGCGACCTCACTGTGTTGATGCCATCAAGAGTGGTGAGATCTGTCTGGTTTTTAACACCACCATGGGGGCGCAATCGGTCGCTGACTCCTATTCAATTCGCCGTTCAGTTATTATCTATGAAATCGCTTATTTTACCACAATGGAAGGTATCAAAGCCGGTACTGACGGTATTCTGGCGATGTTGAGAGAAGACCTTGACGTCAAGCCGCTACAAGAGTATTATCCGGCAACTTGAAGTTAAGAAAATAGAGCAATAACCCAGTGGGCGGTTTTTCCGTCCGCTGTTTTTTTTGAGGAGAGTAGTCAGCATGGATGAATCGGTTCCGATGACAACAGATGGGCATCGGCGTTTACAGGAAGAATTAAAACAACTGGTTAGATTTGAACGCCCAAAAGTTGTTCAGGATATTGCTGAGGCACGTAGTCATGGTGATCTTTCAGAAAATGCTGAATATGATGCCGCCAAAGATAGACAGGGTTTTGTTGAAGGGCGGATCAAAGAGTTGAATCACAAAATTGCCGTGGCTCAGGTGATTGACCCGACATCCATAAAGACCGATAAGATTGTCTTTGGTGCTAAAGTGACCATGTTTGATATTGATACGGAAAAAGAGGTCACCTACCAGATTGTCGGTGTCGATGAAGCTGACATTAATGTTGGTAAAATCTCTATCGTCTCTCCAGTCGGTCGAGCCTTGGTTGGACACCGGGTTGATGAAGAGGTGAACGTCACTGTCCCCTCTGGTGTCAAGGTTTATGAAGTGACCAATATTGAGTACAGTTAAGATTCAGATCTAAATACAGGAAGAACAGTTTTTTGTTACGGGACATTGTCATCACTGGCAATGTCCCGTTTTTCTTGCATTTCAAGGATGAATAGGAGAAAATCGGATCCATACTTTTAAGCTATTTCTCTTTGGAGGTAACTATGGCTCCCAGAATTACCAAAGACATGACCTTCTATCATATTTTACAGATGGACCCCGCTGTTGCCAGAGTTCTTACTCAATTCAACCTGGACTGTGGGGAGTGTCTCGGGGCAACCAGTGAATCTATTGCTCAGGGAGTTAGAGCTCATGGTCTTGATCTTGATGAAATCCTTACCGCACTGAATGCTATATTTGCAA
>JAOZMV010000043.1 GCA_029934095.1 Desulfuromusa sp.
GATTAATTTAAGGATGGGGGTTTTTGTTGTTATAGATTGAATGTTGAGTTTTTATTCAGATTCTATTTGGTAGGCCTTGATCTTTCTGTGCAGGTTAGAGCGTTCCAGCCCAATTTCCTCAGCAGTCCTGGAAACATTCCAGTTATTTTTCCGCAATTTTTCCAGTAGGAATTGTTTTTCAAATACCTCCTTTGCTTCACGATATGAGTCGGGTAGCTCTGCGGCGTCTAAGCCTTGGAGTTCATTTCCTTTCCTGTTCTGGTTAATCCCATGGGGTAGGTCAGAGAGATTGATAATCTGTCCCGGGGTCATGATAACCAACCTCTCGATTAAATTCTTGAGCTCTCTGACGTTTCCTGGCCAGTTGTAGGCTGACAATAAATTTAACGCATCTTTGGAAATCGATTTTATTTCGCGGCTCTCTTTGCCACAAAAAAACTGTAGAAAGTGTTTACAGAGTCGGGGAATATCATCCTTCCGATTGCGTAATGGTGGAACAGAGAAAGGGAGAACATTGAGGCGGAAATAAAGATCTTCCCTGAAGTTTCCTGATTTTATCTCTTTTGGAAGCTCTTTGTTGGTTGCTGCAATTACCCGAACATCAACATCAATCGTTTTATTTCCACCAACCCGATCGAATTTATGTTCCTGTAATATACGTAAAATCTTGGCCTGAGTTTTTAAACTCATATCACCGATTTCATCCAGAAAAAGTGTACCGCCATTTGCTTGATCAAACTTTCCTTTGCGTGCCATCGTAGCACCGGTAAATGAGCCTTTTTCATGACCAAAAAGCTCGGATTCAATAAGTTCTTCGGGAATAGCTGCACAGTTGACTTCAACGAAGGGTTTATCGGAACGAGTTGATTGGCGATGAATTGCCCGAGCAACCAACTCTTTTCCTGTCCCATTCTCTCCAGAAATGAGCACCCATCCAGAGCTTGGTGCCGCCAGTTTAATCTGTTGCTTCAATCGGTCTATTACTTGACTGTTACCGATCATCTGATAATCACGACCAATCTTTTCTTTCAGAGCCTTGTTTTCAGCAACCAATTGACCAATTTTCATGGCATTCTTAATTGCCAGTAAAACCTTTTCAATAGAGAGGGGCTTCTCAATAAAATCGAAAGCACCGAGGCGGGTTGCTTTGACGGCTGTTTCAATGGAACCATGACCACTCATCATAACGACTAACTGATTTGGTCGTATCTGTCTAATTTTTTTAAGTGTTTCCAGACCATCGATACCCGGCATCCAGATATCGAGTAAAATTAAGTCTGGGTCTGCCGTCTGAACCAAGGTAAGACACTCTTCCCCAGTGGCGGCAAAAGAGGTTCGAAACCCTTCATCTTCAAGGATCCCTTCCAGACTTTGACGGATACTATTTTCATCATCAACGATGAGAATGTTTTTCATTTAAAATCTCCTTGTTTGTCCGTGTTAACTGTCAGTAGCCGGGAGCTCAATGATAAAAATTGAACCCCGGGGACTATTATCTCTAACACGAATATAGCCATTATGGTCGGCAATAATGGTGGATACTATGGCCAGACCCAAACCTGTTCCGGTTTTTTTAGTTGAAAAATAGGGTTCAAATAACCTTGCCTTGTCCTCTGATGGAATGCCACAACCAGAATCAGCAACTTTAAGAGTGATTATCTGCAGCTCCTGGTTATAGGCTGACTTAAGCCAAATTGTTCCTTCACCTGCGATTGCAGCAACGGCATTTTCCAACAGATTGATAAGGACTCTTCGAATCTGTTCCCGGTCGAATTTAGTGTCTGGAAGGTGCTGATCCAGCAATAGCTGAAAAGTGATATTTTTATGCGCTTGTTTGTACAAAGCCAGACATTCACTCATAACCTCATTGAAGTTGTTTTCGCTCGGTTTAGTTGCAGGCATTCTGGCAAAGTTGGAAAATTCATTGACCAGATTTTTCAACTCATCAACTTGATTGCTGATCATTTTAGTACAATCATCAAAGACATGATCATCAGCAAAGCGAGACAGGTAGCGTCGTCGCAGCCGTTGTGCTGACAGTTGAATTGGAGTCAATGGGTTCTTGATTTCATGGGCTATACGCCTTGCTACTTCTCGCCATGCTGCCATACGCTGAGCTTTATAGAGTTTAGTCAGATCATCGAATACAATAACAGTTCCTAAGAAGTTGTTTTTTTTGTCGCGTAATGTTGTCAAATGCAGCATCAGTGTATATTTCTCATTCCCGATTGGGATGGTTATTTGTTGACGTACCATCCCCCGCTCCGAATAAAATAGTTCTTTTAACAGTGCCATGATTTGAGGCATGTAGCTATCTGGAATGACATCACGAAAATCTTTTCCTAGCATTTTGTCGGCGTTGAATTGTAGCAGAGTTTCAGCTGATTTATTGATTGTTGTCAGGTATCCTGAACGGTCAATAGATATGACACCTGCAGTTACATTAGCCAGGACTATTTCCATGTAGTCTCGGCGGCGATCCAACTCAAGGTTTGAATTTTTCAACTCTTGATTGGCGGTAATAACTTCGGCTCGCCCCTGACGTAAGTCAGCCGTCATCTTGTTGAAGGCCTTAACTAACGTCCCTATTTCGTCAGTACTGCGTGTTTTTAGTTGAATATCCAGATCGCCAGATGCAACTTTGGTGGTTGCTATTGCCAATTCTTGAATCGGAACAGTGATCCCTCTGGCCAGGTGGAAACCAAACCAGGTTGCAAGAAAAATAATAACCAGGGCAATCAGCAGTAAAACAATGACATAGCTCTGTTGTATCTGCCCTTTTATCGATTTGGTCAGCTTGTATTGATCAACAGACGATGAAATTTCTTTCATCTTATTGATCAAAGAGTAGGGAACATAATAGTTGACGACAACAACCCCAACAATATCATTTGCATCCCAGTTGGATTGAACCGGGACAATTCCGCGAATTAAATCTGCTTGCCCAACAGGAGTTATTTGTGAAAAACGGATACCTTGAAGTCCTTCCCGCACTGGATCAGATGTTGCCGTAGTAATTTCAATGATGGGTAATTTGGGGTTGGCAACTCTGACTAATTCTTCATGTGTTGCTGAAAAAACTTCAACAATCCCGAGATTATATTCCTCCTGTTTTTCTTTGATCAGTTGTTTCAATTGCGGCAGGTTTTCTTCATTGAGAAGTTTACCTGCTTTGATCCGAGTACTTAACTGATCTGCATAATAGAGGGCGTTAGCCTCTGAGTTTCGATAGTATGTTTGTGCAACCTCAAGCGACTCATCAAGAGCTTTTTCCACCTGATTATTGAACCAGTTATCAATACTGTTACTGATGAAGCCTGCTGAAACAAAAAATAATAGCATCGTCGGAACCAACGACAACGCGATGAATGCACCAACAAGTTTGCTGCGGAGTTTAGAACCAGGAACCCCACGGCGTCGTTCTAGAATTAACTTGAAGATATTGCGAAAAATCAGAAACAGAAACAGGAGTACCAGAAGAATATTCAGGTTGATAACAGCAAGGGTTATAGTGCTGTTGCTGATTTGAAGTTGAGAGGTTAGTTCAACCAGGCGACTTTCGAGTTGAGGAATGAAAAGAATCAGAAGAACAGCTAATAAAACCAGTATCCATTCACGCCTTCTATAGGGTGATTTTTTCTTTTGTTTTGATTCTGGTAAGTCAGTTGTCATACTCTATCCCGTTTTGAAACTATAAATATAACGTCATATTCTATTGAATGCATCGAAACAAAACAAGCATGATGGGTGAAATTATGATTTTTAAGCTCAATTGACAGAGCCGCTGTTAGCTGCTGGTTTTGGTTGCCGCTGACAACAAAAAACAGGTACTTGCTGAATTCATGCAAGTACCTGTTTTTATTGTGGAGCCACCCAACGGAGTCGAACCGTTGACCTGATCATTACGAGTGAACTGCTCTACCAACTGAGCTAGGGCGGCAATAAGATTTGAATTTTTACCCCAATTTATCAAATGAGTCAATCACCATCACCTGATCCACTTTGTAGATTTTCTGCCTTTCACCTCTTGACAGAGAATATCTTCAAGCTATATTTCTATTTGGGAGCTTGAATCCAAGATTGTTATATAATTGAACTGGAAATATTTTCACCATTCTTTTCTAACTTTAACCTAAGGAGTAATATTTATGCCGTCAACTGTCAAGGGGACTGAAACCGAGAAAAACTTATTGAAATCTTTTGCCGGGGAGTCGCAGGCGAGAACTCGTTACACTTATTTTGCGAGCATTGCAAAAAAAGAGGGTTACGTTCAAATTGCCGATGTGTTTGAGGAGACTGCTAATCAGGAGAAAGAGCACGCCAAGAGGTTTTTTAAATTTCTTGAAGGTGGCGATCTGGAAATCACCGCTATGTATCCTGCCGGGAAGATGGGCTCCACAACAGAAAATCTATTAGCGGCAGCTACAGGTGAAGAGGAGGAGCATACAACACTCTATCCTGCTTTTGCTGATGTTGCTTTGAAGGAGGGTTTTCCGGAGATTGCAGCAGCCTGGAATGCTATTTCTGTTGCAGAAAAGCAGCATGAAAAGCGCTATCGTGACTTGCTTGCCAATATTGAAAACAACAAGGTTTTCAAGCGTGAGGCGGAAGTGATCTGGCGCTGCCGTAATTGTGGTTACCTACATATGGGTGAGGAAGCTCCGGAGATATGTCCGGCCTGTATCCATCCTCAAGCCCACTTTGAGTTGCTAGGTGAAAACTGGTAAGGTGATAAGGGAAAAAAATGCCTCTCAAAATGGTTTGAGAGGCATTTTAAAAGGTAATGTACCAGTGTGGAAGTTAAAGGATCTCTTTTTTTAGCTGCAAAAATTCTTCGCGCGTAATCAGTTCTTCATCCAACATTCTGTTCAGTTTGGATAACTCTTTAAGTTGGATCGACTTCGGCTCTTCCAGTTGTTTGATCTGATTCTCGCTGTCGGTTCCGATTAATCTGATGCTGTCATCTTTGTGTCCCAGTTTCAGAGTCGCCATTCCCCCCATCAGACTGATTTCAAAGGTTCGGTCATTGAACGCCGGGTCAGACATGAGATCGCTGATTCTCTTTTTATGTTCTTGAAAATAGTGGTAAAAATAGTAGCCCGATCCCCCGATCAGGGCGATACCGGCAAGGAGAATCAGCCAACGAAAATCGTAGATTCCTTTGATCACAATGACGGTAAAACCCAGGCCGATCATCAGCAGGATATGCAGGAGCAGCACAATATAGCCGAGCATGACCCCACTGAAGAGGCTCTTATTTTGTTCATCATTAAGTTTCATGTCGTTCCACTTTTTATCGTAAGTTGAAAAAATAAAGATAACACAGCTGCTAAAAATGATAAAATATATCTGTCTGGTTTTGAGGGATACTTTCTCCACAGGGTTTTTATTTTTATAACTCTCTGCTGCAACCTTTCAATTAATCTGGCTCATTTGGAAAAGGTGTAAAATACTGAAATGGATGTTCTGGGAATAGATATTGGCGGCAGTTATATCAAAGGGGCGATTGTTGATGTTCGAACTGGAGAGTTGAGGTCTGAGTGTTTGCAGGTAGAAACGCCACAACCGGCGACACCACAGGCAATTATCGAGGCGACTCATAAACTGGTCAAACTATTTAACTGGCACGGACTCATGGGCTGTGGTTTTCCCGCAGTTATCCAGGCCGGAGTAGCAAAAACGGCTGCTAATATTGATTCCCTCTGGATTGGAATTGATGTGCAGAAGCAATTGCAGCAAGCAACGGGTTGTCCAGGTTCTGTCCTCAATGATGCCGATGCCGCTGGTTTAGCTGAAATGGAGTTTGGTGCAGGGGAGGGGCGGAGTGGTACGGTGCTGGTGTTGACTCTGGGAACCGGGATCGGGTCAGCGCTGTTTTCTCAAGGGGAGTTGGTTCCTAATCTGGAATTGGGTTGCCTGCCAATCAATGGGGCTCCGGCTGAACACTATGCCGCAGCTGCAGTACGAAGTAGAGAGAAGCTAAGCTGGCAGGCGTGGGCGCAACGCTTGAACCTGTTTTTAAATCATGTGGAGAGACTTTTTTCTCCAGAATTAATCATTATCGGAGGGGGGATCAGCTGCGAATACAAAACCTTTTTTCCCCAGCTTAAAATCGAGTCTGATTTACTTCCCGCCCATTTTTTTAATCAGGCCGGAATTGTTGGAGCTGCTTGTTTTGCCGCTGAAAAAAGTCACGCTTGAGAGATCCGTCTTTTCAATTTTTGATTGATTGCTTTTCCATCCAGCAGTCTTTGGTCGTAGAGTAGCTTTCCCCACGTTTCCATACCGCTGTTGACCTGGTTGTAGAGTGTCACCGGATCTCCCTCCAGGAGCAGACTCAGAATCAGCTCTTTACGGTTCATCCCTCGCTCACGCCAGTTTTTGATCTGATCTTCTGTAACGGAAAAATATTGAATCAATTGTTGATCAACAATATGATCTGCCAGCAGTTCCGGGTTGTTACTCAGTTGCCAATACTCATCTCCCAACATCTGTCGGGTGAGTTCCAATTCTTTAAAGACTTCCTGCCAATTTTTACTGCGCTGATAAATTTCATCAACCTTGCCGATCTCCTGTTTGCTGTGGGCAGCAACATCATAAAGAATCCACAGGTGCGTTCCGCTCTCTCCTCCCATTTTAGCTTTAACCAGATTCCGCTTATCGACTCTGTAGATTAACGAGATAAAGGAATTCTGTGTCGTTGCCAGAAAATAGGGGTCGGCCGCCGCGGTGTCCCGATGGTTAAAGGTCCGATCCTGAAAACAATGACAACTGATGGTTGATTCAGCCCCGGTTAGGGCTGGAAGGAAGAGAAAAGTCAGGGCTAAGAGGATTCTCACAGCAGATAACTCCAAGGGTATTAAGGTTGAATCTCATAGAGGGAACAGATTAATTTAGCTGAGATATTGGCCAGAGAAGAGATGCTTTGGATGTATTATTCGCCTGGGGAAAATATCAGCACATAGTATCAAACACGGGGGTTATTAAACCCCCGTGTTTGATGATTTTAGTGACTTGTGTTGAGTTTATTCGGTTGCGCCGCAGCCAACTTCCACCCGGCGATTCAAGGATCTTCCCCCCGCTGTTTTGTTATCAGCAACCGGGTGACTTTCACCAAAACCCTGTGCAATCAATCTGGATTCCTTGATGTTGAATTTTTCGATCAGACGATTTTTAACTGCAGTAGCACGTTGTTCAGAGAGCTTCAGATTATACGCTGCGGTACCGCTGCTGTCAGTGTGACCTTCAATGATAACGGTGTTACCAGGGTAGTCATTGATACATTGAGCAGCCTTGGCTACTTCACTATCAAATTCAGCACCGACTGTACTGCTATCGTGACCAAAGTTAATATGCAGGGTCAGTTTGGTCGGGCAACCATAGACATCAACAGATACGCCCTCCGGGGTTCCCGGACATTGATCCATGTAGTCAAAGACACCATCGCCGTCGCTGTCAAGGAGGCAACCAACATCATTGACCGGTGCCCCTTTAGGGGTATTGGGACAATTATCAACTGGATCCATAACACCATCACCATCACTATCTTGTGGTGGCGCAGATTTCACAACAACGGGAGGGGCCTTGGTGATAAAAACATTACTGACAAAGTTCGTCATGCTACTGTTGTCAGCCAGATCCGTGTCGGTCGTGGCAAATCCACACTGCCCGAGTGCAGCAATTTGTTGCATCATGTCCTGTCCGGCACCATTATTTTCATGGCCGATGGAAACAGTGTAGATACAGAAGTTTTCTCCCAGCTGACTCTTGAGTTTTTCTGCAGCAGCAGGGGCATCATCAATATTAAGTCCATCACTGACAATAATCAGAGCCGATTTTCCTGAAGCTGATTTCAAATCATTTCCAACCGCATGGAGTGTTTCTGCCATGGGTGTCGGCCCACCAACATATTTGATTTTGCCCAGACCGTCATGAAAGGCAGATTGATTATAGTTGGACATCCCATAGAGGAGTTCAGTGCCATTCTCTGACTGATAGCTATGGTGACCAGTGCTACGCAGTCCACCATTGTATTTTAAATCAGTTGGAATCGCCTGATTGATTCGACTGACAATCTTTCTAGCAACCAGAAAATCATTTCTGCCCCCTTCATCCATACTCAAGGAGGCATCTATAAGCACCATGAAATTATTGACTTTCGGAGCATATTTATCTCCTGCAGTCGTTGAAACACCTGCTTCAAGTGGTTTCAAAGGGGGCTGCATCACTGGTGCACAGCTAACAACCAAAGCAACCAGAGCGGATAAGAACAATACTTTTTGCAGCTGTTTCATTGTTTACTTCCTCTCAGTTTGATAATCATTAAAGACATTATGAACTTCCCTTTCTTTATAACAGCAAAAGATGACAAGTCAAGTCAGGCATGTCGATTTTATTATTAACAGTGAAAAAATGTAGAATAATGTTCCCTCTTTAATGTTTTAATTAATACTAATTAGAGGGTTGCCAGCTTAACCCTCTATTTTTTTGCTCTCAATGCTGACAGCTATGGTCTATTAACTGGGATTGTCAGACAGTTTGTGCCTCATAATTGAGGATGACACGGGTGCTATTTCGAATAGCGTGGTGGCTTTTATATGGCCCTTAATATTGCTTCTGTGCCATCGACTCTGATATTCTGAATCCATGAAAACCTTGGAAATATTTTATGACTATGTTTGACCCTGGTGTTATTTCGGTGCCGTGCGCATCGAACAGTTGTGCCGGGAATTTGAATTATCCCTTCGTTGGACGGTTTTTCCTCTCCACCCAGAAACGCCACTGAAAGGACGAGAACTATCAGATCTGTTTGCCGGGCGGATGAATGTGCCGAAGGTGATGGCTGATTTGAAAACAATGGCGGAAAGTTTAGGATTACCTTTTGCGCAACGCACCCACACCTATAATAGTCGTCATGCTCAGGAACTGGGTAAGTGGGCGGAACAACTAGGGCAAGGAGGTGCGTTTCGTGATGCGATTTATTATGCCTATTTTGGGGAAAGACGGAACATCGCTAAGGTTAGTGAATTGACCGCTATCTGTGAATCACTCGATCTTTCAAGTGTGGATGCTGTTCAGGTGTTGGATGAAGGTCGCTTTTCAGCAGAAGTCGATGCCGATTGGAACCGCGCCAGAACTGTTGGAATCAGCTCTGTTCCAAGTCACGTGTATGAAACCCGTGTGCTTGTTGGGTTTCAGGAGTATCCAGCCTTTCAGAAACTGATCAAGGGTTCTCTGCTTTAAGCATCCATCTTTTCAATCAATCTTTCCAGATAACGTGATTTCATCTGTTTACTGGC
>JAOZMV010000044.1 GCA_029934095.1 Desulfuromusa sp.
GTTTTGTTACTCAAGTTCTGTCAGTGATTTCAATCAGGTGATATCCAAATTGAGTTTTTACCGGACCGAGAACCTTGCCAACCTCGCCACTAAAAACAACCTCATCAAATTCTTTGACCATCTGACCGGGAGAAAATTCCCCCAGTGCCCCTCCTTGTCGACCGGATGGGCATTTAGAGTGTTTTTCTGCGATTTTTTCAAAATCGGCACCCGCTTCAATTTCAGTTTTTAGGTTGTTGCATTCTTCTTCAGAGGGAACCAGAATGTGCCGTGCACTTGCTTTTGCCATAGTTATTGTCTCCTTGGGATATGACTTGAATCTGAATGTAGCGATTCAGGTTGGGTTAAGTTGCGACAGGTTATCGCAGTCGTCCGAAATCGTTATTGCAATTGTAACAGTGCCATTTAGGGGCAGTTTTGCGAATCATACAGCCACCCGAGATGATTCTTCCTGACTCCAGTCCCTCCAGAGTGACTTTGTCCATTTGTGGTTTGCCGTAGATAAAAATTGCCACATCATCTGAGCCACAGGTCGGACAAGGGGGGATGTTGTCCAGATCAAAATAAGAATTTTCTATTTCCCGATCTCCACCTGAAAATAATTGCCGGAACCAGTTTAACCGGAGGAACATATCTAAGCCCTTTCTCCGGAGTCTGACGATTTTCTTGCGGCACCACGAATTGTTCTCCGAACAAAAGCTGGAGTCCCCGCCATTGGAGCTTCGGTCAACTGTTCAATCTGTAGGCCGGTAGCAAGAATAGCAGTGGCTGTATCGCGGGTTAAGCGGCAATTCCCGGCACAGAGTCCCCATAGGGGTTCAAGGCGGTGTTGCCAGATTTGGGTGGGCGGGTGGTCAGAAATAACATGTTCAAGAAAAAGTAAAACACCATTCGGCCGTAATAACCGATAGATCTCGTTGAGGCTGGTTTCAAGACTGGGTACAGAGCAAAGAACCAGGGTGGAAACAATCGTGTCAAAGGAGGCATCTGGCATCCCTGTTGATTCCGCTCCCCAGGAGGTAATGTCAAGTCGTTCTTTTTGGAATTGGCCTGCTTTGCGCTGGAGTTGCTTACGCATCTGCACATCCGGCTCACTGAGGATAATTCGTGATACTTTATCGGGATAGTGAGGGAGGTTGACACCCGTCCCTGCTCCAATCTCCAGCAAGTCACCACTCGCCTGGGCGAGCAGCTCTTCGCGCCATCCTTGCAGACAACGTTTTTCGGTGTTGCGCATGGCATAGTCATAGCTTTTAGCCAGCAGATAAGAGTGTATTTGTTTCATGACCATTGGCAGGATTCTGTCCTCTTGGGTAGTATTTACCCCGAATAAAGGATGGCGGTTGAGTGTTCTATATCTCACCATCATGGTCAAGTTTATCCCCTCTGTCAAGAAGCTGAAAGTTCAAGTTGCCATTTTAGTTACAGTAGTTACAGATATAATCAGGATTGATGCGCTCCGTCCTTGCAAGGCTGAGGGTGCGGTTGTATATTTGCGCCATGAGCGCACTGGTTATAGAAAATCTATATAAGTCCTTTGATGGTGTCCCTGCGGTGAAGGGGGTTAATTTCACAATTAATAAGGGGGAAATTTTTGGCTTGCTCGGTCCCAATGGGGCAGGGAAGAGTACCACAATCAATATGATTGCCGGGGTTGTCAGGTTGGGATCAGGGAGTATCACCGCCTTTGGTTATGACAATCAGCGAGATTATCGCTACACTCGCAGGATGCTGGGAGTTGTCCATCAGGAAATTGTCATTGATAACTTTTTTACCGTTGATCAGGCTCTTAAACTGCATGCTGGTTATTACGGAGTCAAAGATGATCCAGATTGGCGACAGTTGTTGATTGACCGTCTTGGGTTGAAACCCCATTTGCATAAAGTGATGCTGAAGTTATCGGGGGGGTTGAAGCGCCGTTTCATGATTGCCAAAGCGATGATCCACCGACCCCAATTATTGATTCTGGATGAACCGACCGCCGGGGTGGATGTTGAGCTGCGCCATAGTCTCTGGGATTTTGTCCGGGAAATCAATCGGCAGGGGACAACGATTCTGTTGACCACCCATTATCTGGAAGAGGCTGAGGAGATGTGTGATCGCATCGCCATCATGAATCATGGTGATCTGATTGCTTTGGAAGAAACTCACGAACTGGTGCGCCGTTTATCCAATCGTCAATTGCGTTTATGGCTGACTGAGCCATTGAAGAGCATACCGTCGGGGTTGGAAAGTTGTAAACCACAGTTAAAAGCGGATGGGCGAATGTTACTGCTCAACCTTCCAGCTGATATTGACGTTGGCTCGGTTCTCGCTCAACTCTGCAGTCAACAGTTGCAGATTCGTGATATTGAAACTGACCAGAGCAGTTTGGAGGAGGTTTTTATTCAGTTGACCGGGATGAATGGGGGTGTGGATGGACCTTGATTTAAAGCAGCGATTTTATCCCTGGCTGCCTTTTTTTACTTTGCTGCGCAAGGAAATTCTACGTTTCGGGCGAGTATCAACCCAGACATTATTGGCTCCTATTGTCACCGCTGGTCTCTACCTGTTTGTCTTCGGGGCAACTCTGGGAGAGCGCTTAAGTATTGTTGAAGGTTTCAGCTACGCGCAGTTTGTTATCCCGGGGTTGATTATGATGGGAATTATCAACAATTCCTTCGCTAACACTTCTTCATCACTGTTTATGTCGCGTTACCTCGGGGGGATTGTTGATCTGCTGGTTACCCCCGTCAGCCCTCCGCAGTTTATCATGGCTTATACTCTGGCAGCGATGCTCCGGGGGTTGTTGGTTGGCTCGGTTGTCTGGTTGATTTCAACCATGTTTGCATCTCTTCCCTGGGATTCCCCAATCCTGGGGCTATTGATGGCTATGCTGGCCAGCTTCATGTTTGCACAGTTTGGCTTGATAGCGGCAATCTATGCCCAGAGTTTTGATACAATTTCCATGTATACCAGCTTTCTCATTATGCCATTAATTTTTCTGGGTGGGGTGTTTTACCCTATTTCTATTCTCCCTGAGCCGTGGGGAAAATTCTCGCAACTTAATCCCCTGTTTTATCTGATTGATGGTTTTCGTCATGCTCTGATCGGTTCTGGGGACACCAGCTATCTAATTGCTTTTGGATTCAGTGGGATGCTTGCCATTATCCTGTTTCTCTGGGCAGCATGGTTGATCGGCAAGGGTTATCGTTTAAGGGCTTAATTGCAAACCGTGGTTGAGGTAACAATGGAAGATCATTTAATCCGGGTGGTCAGTCCTGACGGCTTGTTTCGTGCGGCTGCAGCAGTAACCACCAAACTGGTACGCACGATCTGTGAGAAACAACAGACCGATTTTACTGCAACGGTTGCGCTGGGTCGTTTGTTGACCGGTGGTGCTCTGTTGGGTTGTCTGCTGAAGGGTCAGCAACGGCTCGCTCTTGTTGTTGAAGGGAATGGCCCGCTGGGAAAGTTGAGTGTTGAAGCTGATGCTGTAGGGAGAATCCGTGGCACTATCCGTAACCCGATTGCTGGTCTGCCTCCAGATGGAGAACGTTTTGATGTTGCCGGTGCTGTCGGCAAGGCTGGTTTCCTCCATGTCTGGAAGGATCTTGGCCTGAAAAAACCCTATCAGAGCATGGTGCAGTTGCAGAGCAGTGAGATTGCTGAAGATCTGGCCTGGTATTTGACCAGCTCGGAACAGGTACCATCCAGTATCGGGTTGGGAGTCGAGCTTGATGTGGAAGGTCGGGTCGCTGTTGCCGGGGGCTTTTTAGTCCAATCCCTTCCTCCCGGAGATTCTGAACAGGTTGAGATTCTGAGTGAGCGAATAAAAGAGCTGCCACCAACTACCAGTCTGCTACGGCAGGGGTTGACGCCAACTGATGTTCTTGCCCGGATATTTGGCTCGGCCGGATTTCAGGTGCAGCAAGAGATACCGCTACGGTTTTTCTGTCCCTGCAACCAAAAACAGATTGAACAGATGCTGATCGGTCTTGGTCGTAAGGAACTCACCTCTCTTATTGATGAGTCGGAACCGGTTGAGGTTGTCTGTGAATATTGTCTTAAACACTATCACTTCAATCGTGAGCAAATGGGTAAATTAATTGAAATGGCAAAATGAGGACAGGTTGAACCCCAGCCAGTTGAGCTTGCCAATTTTTTCTCCCACCCAGAAAAACACTAAAAACTGGGGTAAAAAAAGTGGGGATAAACTAAAAAGCACTGTAATTTCAGACTAAAAGTAGATTATTTTAGTTGTCATAATTGCATACAGTATACGGTATTTCTCTTGACAAATTGGGGGAATTATCCTAGTTTTTCACACGCTGTGGAGTAACCTGTCAGCTTACAGGCACAGCTGAATGGTTCAATCTCTTCTCTGGAAGGAGCGGTTTCTATGCTGGATATTTATTTACCGATTCTTGTTGTTATGGGAATCGCTTTAGCTTTTGCAATCGGGTCGGTGGTTTTATCCCGGTTGGTCGGGGTCAAGAAGCCCAGTGAGGTCAAGTTGGCGCCGTATGAGTGTGGTATGCCTCTGATCGGCTCGGCGCAAGAACGTTTTTCCATCAAATTCTATATTATTGCGATGCTTTTTATTCTTTTCGATATAGAAGCTGTTTTCCTTTATCCCTGGGCGGTCATGTTCAAGCGTCTCGGGATTTTTGGTTTTGTTGAGATGGGAGTGTTTATCATCATTCTTCTCGTCGGCTTTATCTATGTATGGAAAAAAGGAGCTCTGGAATGGGAGTAGAGCAATCCAAGACACTTGGTAGTGGTTTTGTTACGACGAGTCTGGACAAGCTGGTTAACTGGTCGCGCGCCAGTTCTATGTGGCCGCTCACTTTTGGTCTGGCATGCTGTGCTATCGAAATGATGGCAACTGGTGCCGCCCGTTTTGACCTTGACCGGATGGGAATTTTATTTCGCGCATCTCCACGCCAGGCAGACGTCATTATTATTGCTGGTACCGTGACTAAAAAAATGGTGCCGGTTATTCAAACTGTCTATGAGCAGATGCCAGAGCCCAAGTACGTTATTGCGATGGGGGCATGTGCTTCTTCCGGTGGTATTTTTGATACCTACAGCACTGTTCAGGGGGTTGATGAGTTTTTACCGGTCGATGTTTATATCCCCGGTTGCCCACCGCGCCCAGAGGGGCTCCTCTATGGGTTGATGAAGTTGCAGGATAAAATCCGGGCTGAGCGCAATACCTTTGGTGCTGCTATCGGTGTTGGCGATGTCATTCACAACAAGGCCTGATGGCCGTTAGGTTGATAACAGGGAAAATCAATGAGCGATCAAGCGATTGTTGAAAAATTGAAAGCAAAGTTCTCCTCTGAAATTCTCGATGTTGTTGAGTTTCGTGGAGAAACAACTGTCACCATGAAGAAAGAGCAGATTGTTGATATCTGCACTTTTATGCGTGATGACTTTGGTTACAACCTACTTTGTGATCTTTGCGGGGTTGATTATCTGGGTAAGTCGCCACGTTTCATGGTGGTTTATAACCTCTACAACATTTCGACAAAACAGCGCATCCGGATCAAGGCACCAGTTGAAGAGCAGGATGCCAATATTGATACTGTCAGTACTGTCTGGGGGACGGCCAACTGGCATGAGCGGGAGTGTTGGGATCTGATGGGGATTAAGTTTAACAATCATCCTGATCTGCGGCGCATTCTGATGCCCGCTGACTGGGAAGGGCATCCGCTGCGCAAGGACTATCCTCTACAGGGACCCGATCGTGAACCTTATCAGGGGCGACTTTCCTAACTGAACGCTTGAGACATTCCTTAACCGGACGAGGCATATAATGGCAGCAAATACCGAAACAATGACCATCAACATGGGACCTCAACACCCGTCGACACACGGCGTGTTGCAGTTGATCCTTGAGCTCGATGGTGAAATTGTGGTGAAAGCAACTCCCCATATAGGTTTTTTACACCGGGGGATTGAAAAACTCTCTGAGCATCGTACCTATCATCAAACCATTCCGCTGACCGATCGGCTCGATTACCTGGCACCGATGAGCAACAATCTTGGCTACGTGTTGGCGGTTGAAAAGTTACTCGGGATTACTGATGAGATTCCAGAACGGGTGCAACGAATCCGGGTCATCATGACTGAATTGACTCGCCTCAAGAGTCACCTGGTGTGGTTGGCCTGTCACGCCCTCGATATTGGCGCAATGACGGTTTTTCTCTATTGTTTCCGTGAGCGTGAATGTATTACCGATATCTATGAAAAAGTTTCCGGTGCGCGGATGACCTCCAATTATTTCCGTGTTGGTGGCCTTGCTGACGACCTTCCGGATGGTCTTGAAGGGGAAATTCGTACTTTTGTTGAATCGATGCCAGCGCACGTTGAAGAGTATGAAGGCTTGCTGACTGGTAACCGGATCTGGCAAAAGCGTACCATCGGGGTTGGAGAGATCAGTGCCGAGGCAGCTATCGATATTGGTATCACCGGTCCATCACTGCGGGCTTCCGGGGTCGATTGGGATCTGCGTCGCGACAATCCTTATTGCGGTTATGAGGATTATGATTTTGATGTTCCAGTCAGAACGGGTTGTGACACTTTTGATCGCTATAGGGTGCGCCTCGACGAGATGCGCCAGTCTGTCCGTATCATTCTGCAAGCACTGGATAAATTGAAGCCAGGTCCTATTCTGGCCGATTGCCCTAAAATTGTCCTGCCGCCCAAGCAGGATGTTGTTAATAATATTGAGAGTCTGATTCACCATTTCAAGATTGTTACCGAAGGCTTTAAGACCGAACCGGGTGAAATTTACCAGGGAATTGAAGCCCCCAAAGGTGAGCTTGGTTTTTATCTTATTGCCGATGGCTCAGCTTATCCGTTCAGGATGAAGATTCGTCCACCATCTTTTGTCAACCTGCAAGGGCTGCCACAGATGGTGGAAGGAAAATTGCTGGCCGATGTTATTGCTGTCATCGGTACGCTCGATATTGTTCTCGGTGAAATCGACCGCTAGTTGATTCACTAGACCCATTTATTGGATTGCTGGTAGATTTTATCGGCTGCAAACGGCAGAGATGCCATAGACTGATGAAGGAAGAGGATGGTCATGACGCCAGAAGTTCTGACACTCTCGGAAACACCTTGGTTGTATACAGGGGTCATGTTGGTAAAGATTATAGTGGCTTTTGTGGCGACGTTGTTGATCGTCGCCTATGCTACCTACGCAGAGCGTAAAATAATTGGTCGGATGCAGACCCGTATGGGGCCAAACATGACGGGGCCAAAAGGTCTGTTACAGCCAATTGCAGATGGGTTGAAGCTTTTTTTTAAGGAAGATATTATTCCTTCGCAGGCGCACTGGTTTGCTTTTATCCTCGCTCCGATGATGATTCTGGCCCCTGCCTTTATCTCGATCTCGGTTATCCCTTTTGGTGGGGATCTTCAGTTTTCCTATGATGGCATTCTTTACGCTGTTCCGATGCAGATAACCGATCTGAATATTGGTGTACTGTTCATTGTCGCAATGGCAGGTCTTGGAGTCTACGGAATCGTCCTGGCCGGACTGGCATCCAACAGCAAGTATGCTCTGCTTGGCGGTATTCGCTCAACGGCACAGATGGTTTCTTATGAACTTGCCGTTGGCCTCTCGATTGTTGCCATTTTCATGCTTTCAGAAACCCTCAGTCTACGTGGGATTGTCGCAGCACAGCAGTTACCTCTCTGGGGTCTTGAATCTGTCAGTTTTATTCCGAACTGGTACATCTTCTGTCAACCCCTGGCTTTTGGACTGTTTGTTATTGGTTCCATGGCTGAAATCAACCGGACTCCGTTTGATTTGCCGGAAGCCGAAACCGAGCTGGTTTCTGGTTTCTGTACCGAATATTCGGCGATGAAATATGCGCTGTTCTTTATGGCTGAATATGCCAACATGATTACTGTATCTGCGATCGCAACAACACTGTTTCTTGGTGGCTGGGGCGGACCATTTTACGGCTGGATAAATTTTCTGATTAAAGTGTTCGCATTCATGTTTTTCTTCATCTGGATTCGGGCCACCTTCCCGCGTCTTCGTTACGACCAGTTGATGTTCCTTGGTTGGAAAATTATGCTTCCGTTGGCACTTGTAAATATTGTGATCACGGGCATCGCCATTCTGCTCTGGTAGTAACCACACGTTGCGTAGAGGATAGATATGTTTAAAGAGTTTGCCAAAGGCTTGAGTATTACGCTGAAGCACCTGTTGCCGGGGAACTGTACAACGGTACAGTACCCGAAGCAGAAGCTGGAAATGCCACCCCGTTTTCGAGGGCTTCATCGTCTGATTCCAACCCCGGATCGCGAAAAATGTGTCGCTTGCTATCTTTGTCCAACGGTTTGTCCGGCAAAATGCATTACGGTTGTGGCGGCAGAAAACGAAGCGGGTGAAAAATATCCGGCAGTTTTTGAAATCGATATACTTCGCTGCATTTTTTGTGGCTACTGTGTTGAAGCCTGTCCGATGGAAGCAATTGAAATGACCGATGCTTATGAGTTGGCGAACTTTAGTCGAGATGATTTTCACTTTGACAAGCAACGTCTTCTCAAGCCGTAAGAAGGAGTAAACGTATAATGGAAGCCATTCTTTTTTATCTTACTGCGACGGTTGCGGTTCTTTCAGCAGTTTTTGTCACTCAATGTCGTAATCCGGTCAACAGTGCATTGAACCTGATCACCACTTTTCTTTGTTTAGCGGTATTTTACATCATGCTGGAATCTCCTTTTATGGCCGCTATTCAAATTATGGTCTATGCCGGTGCCATTATGGTGCTGATTGTTTTTGTCATCATGTTGCTGAATCTCGGTTTGGCAGTGAAAGAGCGCTATACGCATGGAATGGCTGCAGGTGGAATTCTTGCTGCCCTGATCCTTTTTGTTGCCAATTATTTCATCAGAGCAGGTGAAGCTACAGGAACCGGTGGCAGTGTGACCAGTGAGGTGATCGCGAGTTACGGTCATACCGAACTGATCGGTAGAGCCATGTTTGTTGACTTTTTGCTCCCCTTTGAGATTGCCTCGATATTACTTCTGGTAGCAATTGTCGGTGCTGTTATCCTCTCAAAACGCGAAGTTTAATCGAGTTTAACTCGGGAGATTGATCATGATTACCGTAAATCACTACTTGTTGTTGAGTGCTATTCTGTTTGCCATCGGAACATTTGGTGTGCTCACGCGGAAGAATGCCATTG